>WQYS01000022.1 GCA_009781125.1 Acidobacteriaceae bacterium
GCAGCCACGTCTCGACCGCTGACCAGCACCTGCCCAGACGAAGGCTTCGCCAGCCCATTAATCATGCGCAGCAGTGTAGTCTTACCGGCTCCGCTGCGGCCCAGCAGTGCGGTGGTGGAGCCTGCTTCAAGCCGCAGAGAAAGATCACGCAGCAAAACATGCCCGCCGGCGAACGAGCAGCTTACCTGCGCAAACTCAACGTCGCCAGTGGGCATGTTTCCTGCCTGAAAACGGTGCTGTTAGTCCTCTTTCGTGGCAGCAGGAGCGACCGGCTCCGTGCCCGGCTGACCCTTGACGCGCACCACCGTGATCTTGTCGAAGCCTTCCTTGAAGGTCGGCGGTTTGAGCCGTTCGGCCATCTTCAGGATGACGTCATCGGGCACGACCGGCTCGCGTTTGCGGTTCCGCTCCATGCAGAGGGCCAGCGGCACGTCGAAGAACACCGCATGAACCTCGTAGCCGAAGCCCTTGGCCATCTTGATCCACTGCCTTCGCTCGTGCTGCGAGAGGTTGGTGGCGTCCACGTAGCTCCACGGCATCCGCGCGATCAGTCTGGCCCGCAGCAGGCTGCGCAGGGTCGAGAAGACCAGCCCCTGATAGCGCTGCTCGGAGACGTCGTCAAACAGAATCTTCCGCAGCATATCGCTCGACAGCGGAGCGACTCCGCGCCGCCGGTGCCAGGTAGTCTTGCCCGAGCCGGGCAGTCCAATCGACAGGACGACATAGCCACGGGGTGATTTTGCCGATACCGGTTCCGGCGCCACAGGAGTTACCGGCGCATCGGGCGGCTGCTCGATCTGGGTCTCGACCACCAGCTTCGGTTCGGCCTCAGCCGCAGGCTGAGACTCCGCCGGTTCCGAGGCAACATCTACAGGTGGTGAGTCCGAGTAGGATGGCTGCAACGCAGCCGGTTGATTGGCGGGAATCTCCTGCCCGCTCTTCCCAGTGGACTCCGATTCGTTGGGCCCACGCTTCCGTCGTTTCATTGTTTCGCGTATCCATCCGCGCACGTCGCGCATAACTCGCTTATAACAGAGCGCGGAAGCCCGCCGCAAATTTTGCTGTGGAAGGGCACTGAAGAGGTAACAGTTACGGGTGCCCTATTCATGCGCGGCCTGATCGCGCATGAGTGGGAAAGTAAACGGAAAATTCACCGTTCCGGCGTGCAGCCTGCCCCGTCCCGATTTACAATCATAATGAAAACATCAATTTCGATGAGGAGCTATTCATGGCTGTAAAGGTAGGCATTAACGGCTTTGGCCGTATCGGCAGGAACATCCTTCGTACCGCACTCGGCAATCCGGAACTGGAATTTGTGGCCGTCAACGATCTGACCACTCCGGCCGCTCTGGCGCACCTGCTCAAGTACGATTCGATCCTGGGCAACCTCAAGAACGACATCTCGCATGGCGAGGACTTCATCACGGTTGACGGCAAGAAGATCAAGGTCTTTGCAGAGAAGGATCCGGCCAAGCTGGACTGGGCTTCCGTCGGCGCTCAGGTTGTGGTCGAGTCCACGGGCCGCTTCACCAAGGCTGCGGATGCCAAGGCGCACCTCGGCTCTACGGTGAAGAAGGTCATCATCTCGGCTCCGGCCACCGATGAGGACATCACCATCGTTCTCGGCGTCAACGACGACAAGTACGACGCCGCCAAACACAACATCATCTCCAACGCGAGCTGCACCACCAACTGTCTCGCGCCCGTGGTCAAGGTTCTGAACGATACCTTCGGCATCGAGTCGGGCATCATGACCACGATCCACAGCTACACCAACGACCAGGTGGTTCTCGACGGCCCGCACAAGGACATGCGCCGCGCCCGCGCCGCCGCTCTTTCGATGATCCCGACCAGCACGGGAGCCGCCAAGGCCCTCAAGCTGGTGATCCCCGAGATGGCCGGCAAGCTGGACGGCTTTGCCATCCGCGTCCCGACCCCGAACGTCTCGGTGGTGGACTTCACCTTCGTCGCCAAGAAGCCCATCGACCAGGCCGGCATCAACGCCGCCGTGAAGGCCGCTGCGGAGAAGGGCCAGCTCAAGGGCATTCTCGGCTACACCGACGAGGAACTGGTCAGCTCCGACTTCAAGGGCAGCTCGTTCTCGTCGATCTTCGACTCCAAGCTGACCAAGGTGCTCGGCTCGACGGCCAAGGTCATCAGCTGGTACGACAACGAGTGGGGTTACTCCTGCCGCGTCAAAGACCTGATCCTTTTCCTCGCGAAGAAGGGTCTGTAGTCTCTGAGTTGTCGCTGAATTAATACTTTGCCGAAGCGAAGAACTCCTGTGCTCATAGCGTGGGGTTCTTCGCTTCTTTATTCAGTCTGCGCCAGAGAAAACTTGTGGCGCACGTCGGAGCCGCGCACCCAGAAGATAACATCTTCGGCGATGTTGGTGGCGTGATCGGCGCAGCGCTCCAGCTTGCGCGCCACCACGATGGCGTTGAGCGCCTGCTGGCTGATCCCGGGCTGGCGCTGCATCAGCTCTACCAGATCGGCCTGCGCGATGCGGTTCATATCGTCTACCTCGTCATCGAGCGCAAGCACGCTCTCGGCCATGTGATCGTCCGCTTCGATCAGCGACTGAATCGCCTTGCGGATCATCACGGCGACGTTATCGCCCATTCCTTCAATATCGACCGGCAGCGAAACCCGCGGCAGATCGCGCTGCGCCTGCGTCCGCCCGGCAATGCTGGACGCCTGATCGCCAATGCGCTCCAGGTCGCTGTTGATCTTGATGACCGCCAGAATGAAGCGCAGATCGATGGCCATGGGCTGCTCCATGGCGAGCAGGTCGTAGGCCATCTCGTCCACCTCGCGCTCGGCGGTATTGATGGCGGCTTCGATCTCATGTACGTGCTCGGCCAGCGCCTGATCGTTCCTGATATAGGCCTCAAGCGCCAGCGCCAGCGCCTGCTGCGAAAGCGCAGCCATGGCAAGCAGCTTGTCCTTGAGCGCGGCCAGTTGCTGTTGAAAGTTAATGCGCGGCATCCCGCCTCCTCCATATTGATTCTATTTTGTATTGGCCACAGATGTTTGGGTGCCCATCCTGAGGTCGCCACGGCGACCGAAGGGTGGGAATGTAAAATGTTCAATTCAGAATTGTTCAGATGTGGAAATCTGCATGAGTGAGCGGTATTCATTCCCACCCTTCGCGATGAAACCGCTCAGGATGGGCACCCGGGCATTTGTGGCCGGTATGGCGTTTTATTTGGAACCGTCGCTATAGATCAGATAAGGCTCGCGCCGCTGCTTGAAGGCGTCGAGCTCCATCTGCCACGAGGCGGAGATCTGGCGAGGGTCTTCGCGGTTCTCCAGCGCAAGCATGGTGTTGACGCTGACCAGAAGCCGGTTCGCCTTCGAGAGTTCGAACTGCTGCGGATAAAGCGTGTTCAAAGCGGAAAGCAGCTCAATGCCCAGCTCGGGCGAGTCGAGCGCGTTGCGGTCGGTGACCGTGATGCGAACAGCCGGGATGGTCTGGCCGTGGTATAGGTAGCGGTTCGCGTCCTCAGCCACTGAAAACGCGGAAGCGGCAAAGGACACGCCGGCAATCTTACGACGAGTGAGATAGTCAGTCAATGCGGGGGCGTTGATCCAGGGCGCGCCGAACTGTTCGAAGGGCCGTTCGGTGCCGCGGCCTACGGAGACGTTCGTTGTCTCCAGCAGCGCGACTCCGGGATAGAGTACGGCTGCGGTAATGCTGTGCAGATTGGGGCTGGGCGGAGTCCACGGCAGGCGCGTGTCATCAAAATACATCGTTCGCTTCCAGTCCTGCATGGGGATGACCGTCAACTGGGCCTGAAGCGGCACGTGGATGTTGTCCGAGACGCTGGAGGGAAAGCGGCGCTCGCCGTTGATGTAGCGGGCGAGTTCGCCGAGGGTAAGACCGTGACGGATCGGCAGCGGCATGTAGTTGGTGTAGGAGTCATGGCCTGCGTCGGAGACCGGCCCCTGTACCTTCTCGCCGCCAATAATGTTGGGCCGGTCCAGCACGATGATCTCCAACGAGTGGCCCAGCTTCCTCTCCTCTGCCGACGCCTCAAGGAAGTAGCCGAGGACGGTCTCGTATGTGTAAAAGCGAACGCCCGCATCCTGAAGGTCAATGACGACAGCATCAAGCTCCTTGAGCTGCTCGTGCGATGGATGGCGGTCAGAGTCTTTGGCTCCGTAAAGGCTGACAACAGGAAGATGTGTGGTTGGATCGACCTCGGCGGTGATGCTGGTCGTGTCCTGCCTGCCGAAGATGCCGTGCTCGGGCGAGAAGAGAGTAGTCAGGACAAGGCCGGGAACAGCTTTGGAGGCCTCAGTTGCCAGTAGATCGATGGTGCGGCGGCCCTGCGAGTCGAGTCCGCTCTGGTTGGTAAGCAGGCCGAGACGAAGGCGGTTTTCATGGCGGTGGGCAACCGCTGCCAGATCGGAGTAGTGCGTGGATACGAGGACGTCAATGCCGGTTCTCACTGGATTGGATAACACATCTGCATCTTCATTAAGCCGTTGCTTAAGTTGACTTCGCTGATATTGCTGGATGGCTCTTGCAGCAGCCGTTGAAACCTCGCCTCGAAGCGTGGTGATATTACTGCTGCCGCTTGGATGAATCGCATTTGCGAGCAGAATCACGTAGCTGTCGCTGGCGGGATCGATCCATAAAGTCGTGCCGGTAAAGCCAGTATGACCAAAGCTGCCAATCGGGAAGATATCGCCGCGCGGACGCGCGTAAGCGGTGTTGATATCCCATCCAAAGCCGCGCACGGCGACGCCTTTGGTGAGCTGTCCGTCCGCAGCAAAGATGGTGGCGTCAGCGCGGGCCGTGGCGGGCTGTTGGGAGCTAGTCATTAGCCTGAGCGTGGACTGGCTGACCGGGAAAGGACCAGTGTTGTGGAGGAGCTTATCCAGAAGCGCCTGCGCGTAGATCAACACATCCTGCGCGGTGGAGAAGACTCCGGCGTGACCTGCGACTCCGCCCATGCGGCGCGCCGTCGGGTCGTGGACTGTTCCGCGTAGCAGCTTGTTGTCGGCCAGCGGACCGTCGTCGTTGTGAGCTGTGGGCGCGATTTGCGGAATCCAGCTGGAAGGCGGCAGATACCGCGTGTGCATCATGCCGAGCGGCTGATAGATATGCTTCCATGCGTACTCGTCCAGCGGCTCGCCGGAGAGCTTTTCGACCAGCGCTCCCAGCGTGATGAAGTTTATGTCGGAGTACCTGAAGACCGTGCCTGGCGTGGTGTCGAGCTTCGACTGGAAGGCAAGGTTGAGGCCGGTCTGTTTTCCGGTCCATGCGGTTTTGAGGTCCACGTCCGGAGGCAGGCCGGAGTAGTGTGTGAGCAGCTCGCGGATGGTGACCTTATCCTTGCCGTTGACGGCGAACTCGGGAAGATACTTTGCTACCGGATCATCGAACTGATACTTGCCCTGATCGTAGAGCTGCATCATGGCGGTTGCCGTAGCCAGGCATTTGGTGAGCGAGGCCATGTCGAAGATGGTGTCTTCCGTCATCGGTTCAACGGCAGGCTCAAGGGCGCGGTTGCCATAGGCCTGCTCGAAGACGATTCGGCCATTATGACCGACGACGACGACGGCTCCCGGAAGTTTCTTTGCGGCGATGGCGTCGTTCATTAGTGCGGAGATGGGTGTGAAATCCGGAGCTGCTGCTTGAGTCGGCGCAGGCCGAACCGGTTCCTGCGCGAGCAAACTGCGGTGGGCTATAGGATTCGCCGCTGCGCTAAGGATGATGAGCGCAATGAGAGCTGCGGTGACTGCCGTAGGTTTGCGAGTGGTCTGTTTGCGGAGGATAAAGCTGGCGATGGAACCGACAACAAAGGTCACGAGAGCTCCGATGAGGACGTACCAGGTCCAGGCAATGTTAGGAACGGAGATGGTAGAGAACAGAATGCGCCCGGGAAATCGCCAGAGCACAAGGTTCGTCGCGAAGCCTGCCACCATGCCGAGGATGGCTCCGGTCTGCGTGGCGTAACGGGTGAGCGTGCCGAGCAGGAAGACTCCCAGCAGCGCGCCGTAGGCTACCGAGGCGATGGAAAGTCCGATCTCCACCACATGTCCCTTGCCTCCGGCGCTGATGCTGTAGACGGCGATGGCAAACAGAACCAGCGCCCACAGCACCGTCGAGGAGCGGGAGATCAGCATTCGTTCGCGATCATCCGCGCGGGGCCGAAGGCGCATGTAAAAGTCCACGACCGTGGTCGAGGAGAGCGAGTTGAGCGCCGCAGACAGGTTGCTCATGGCGGCGGCCAGGATGGCTGCAATCAGCAGACCAGCGATGCCGACGGGCATCTCGCGCACGATGAACGTGGGGAAGATGTAGTCGTTGGTACGGAAGCTCGTGCCCGGATGCAGTCCGTAGAAGACGTAAAGTCCCGCGCCGATCAGCAGAAACAGCGCGAACTGCACCAGGATGACGACGCCCGAGCTGAGCAGCGAGGCTCGTGACTGGCGCAGGTTGCGCGCGGCCAGCAGGCGCTGCACGATAAGCTGATCGGTTCCATGCGAGGCCATGGTGAGAAAGGTTCCGCCGATCAGGCCTGCCCAGAAGGTGTAGGTCTGCGTCAGGTTGAGCGCAAAGTTGAAGAGGTGGAACTTGCCCGCTGCCGCCGCAACGGCGTGGATATGCATCCAGCCTCCGGGAACGTGCGTCCCCAGCGTGGCGATGGCAATCAGGGTTCCGCCGACGTAGATGGCCATCTGTACGACGTCGGTCCAGATCACTGCCGTCATGCCGCCTTCAAAGGTGTAGATCAGGGTGAGCGCGGAGACCACTGCGATGGAAGCAACATTGCCTGTCCCGATGGCGATGCTCACAACGATGGACACGGCGAAGACGCGCACGCCTTCCGCCGCGGCGCGGGTCACGAGGAAGAGACCGGCGGTGACCTGGTGCAGCGCGCGTCCAAAGCGGCGGTCGATGAGCTGATAGGCGGTGAGCATCTGCCCTTGAAAGTACTTGGGCAGAAACAGCGCGGCGACCACGATGCGGCCAGTCATGTATCCAAAGACAACCTGCATGAAGCCGAAGTCTCCGGCGAAGGCCACGCTGGGGATGCTGATGATGGTGAGTGTGCTGGTCTCAGCCGAAACGATGGAGAGCGCAATGGCCCACCAGGGAACGGTGCGGTCGGCCAGGAAGTAGCTCTCAAGAGAACTCTTGCCGCCTTTGCGGGCGCGGAAGCGAAGTCCGAAGAGTGTTATAGCGGCTAGATAAACGGCGATAAGCACTAGATCGAATAGGTGGAGATGCTGGCCCGGCACATAGGAAAGCATGATAGCGAGTGTAGTCGAAATATCCGTAAATGTATCCGGTGAAAACAGAGTTGCCGCCACAAAAGTCGAATGCTGTCATATCATTGCGGGATATGAGTCTATTTCTGGCGATTGATGCGGGCGGAACCAAGACGGCGGGGCTTCTGGCAAACGAAACCAGGATACTGGCGCGGAGCAGCACGGGTACGGTGAAGCTGATGCGTGTCAGCGAAGAGGAGGCAAGCTCGCGATTGCGCTGTCTGCTGCAAGAGCTTTCGCTTGCAGCCGGAGTCAGCCTGGCGGACGTGACCCGAACCTGCATGGGGCTGGCGGGCCTTTCGATTGCCCGGGTTCGCCAGTGGGCCGAGCGCGAGATCACGAACGCCGTCGGCGGCGAGTTTCTGCTCTGCGGCGATGAAGAGGTCGCCCTCGACGGGGCGTTCCGGGGAGGTGAAGGGATTCTGCTTATCGCCGGCACCGGCTCGAACGTCATTGGCCGCGCCGCGGATGGAACCATGTACCAGGCAGGTGGATGGGGACCGGCGCTCGGCGACGAGGGTTCCGGTTACTGGATCGGTCAGGAGGCGCTGCGGGCGGGCTTCTGGGCAAAGGACCGTAGTATTCCTACGACGCTGCTCGATGAGATTGGAGCGTTCTGGGAAGCGGGTTCGCTCGGCGAGATCGTCGAAAAGGCGAACCAGCGTCCGGGGCCTGACTTTGCCGCGCTGGCTCCTGTCGTGGCTCGATGCGCCGAGCAGGGCGACGAACTCGCCTGCGCGGTACTGGAGCGGGCCGGAGAAGAGCTGGCCGAGCAGGTGGCTCTGGTCTCGTTCAAGATGCAGGAGACGGGCACGAAGGGCGAGGTCGGGCTGGCCTACACGGGCAGCGTCATCGAGCATAACGCGCGAGCGCGAGAATCGCTGACGAGTGCGCTGGCGAAATCAGCGCCACGGGTGCGGATCATTCCAGGCGCAGTGGACGCGCTCGAAGGCGCGCTGTGGCGGGCGCGGGATGGCGGCTCCGCCACAAGTGCTTAATGCGAGAACCTGGGAGTCCCGCTATTCCGCTGGCGGCGCCACCTGAGGAGGTGGCGCAGGACGTGGCGCGGGATATTTGCAGGTTCGGTGGGCGATGTCGTTTTCCTTATACAGGCCAGCCGCTTCCTTCATCGAGGCCGTAAATACCGGAGCCTGCTTATCCTCGCCTTTCAGTTCGCGCAGGACCGTTGATTTCAGCCTCTCCTCGCAATCAAATAGAAAAGTGTTTTCAGGCTTCGAGAAGCCCCGCTTCCCGGACCGCACTGCAATCGCAAGGACAATGAACCCCGGTATGCAGGCGATGACGACCGCCAGGATTGGAAAAACCCGCACGTTTCCGAACGCGACGCCTGCGTTGCCTGACATGAAGAACCCGATAGCGGCAATGATAAGGCCGATGCCGATGGGCCAGAACAGGATGGCCACGATGCAGTGAATGGGCCGCCATTGCTTGATCTTGCGCACACCGGTTTCTTTACATGCAGGGCAGACCGGCGCGGCGTGCGTCATGGTCGGCTCCTTGTGAAACACGTCTTTTCTTTCTTTGTTTTGTCCTATGGTTGTCTTGGTTCCACTGACAACGGAAACAGTGTCGGGCCCAAGCCTTGGCTGACCGCATGCGGCGCAGCTTTGCCTCTGGGTCTGCGGGAGTGCTGATAGGTCGTACATGGTTGTAATCCTTTGCGCATCTTTGTAACACATTTTTCTCGTGATAGTCCAGGCCGCGCGTTGCAAACGCGACGGCAGCTCCCGGCAGGCTGAGCAAGATGAATATGGTACACTTGTGTACGCAAGTGTACGCAGCGGTACACAAGGAGCTGCTATGGGAACGATAAGTGTAGGCATAAGAGAGTTTCGGGACAATCTTGCTACTTACGTGTTGGAATCGAAGACGCCGGTAGCAATTACTCGCCACGGAGACACGGTTGGTTTTTATCTTCCCGTCCGGCGCAAGCGGACCGAGGCCGAAAAAGCCGCGTTCAGAGAGGCTGGCGCACGTTTGCAGGCAATGCTGGATGCGGCAGGCGTTACGGAAGATGATATTATTGCTGACTTTCAGCAGTGGCGGAAAGAACAGAGAGCGAAACGGCGATGAACGATCCAAAGCGCATCGTTCTTGATGCGAATATCCTCCTGCGCGCAGTATTCGGCGTTCGCGTACGCTGTCTTCTGAAACCTACGGTGATTCGGTGTCTTTTTGCTCGCCTGATGTCTGCTTCGCGGAAGCTCGTAAAACCATTCCTGATATTTCTTCAAGACGAGGGATTGATCCGTTGCCGGTAATGTCCTATCTTGAACAGTTGCCCAATGTGGTTGAGATTGTGGTCAAAAGTGCATATGAGGAATATGAATCTTCCGCCCGTGCGCGTATAGGCCACAGGGATGCGGATGATTGGCCTGTCGTAGCGACTTCGTTGCTTCTGGGCTGTCCTGTGTGGACTGAGGACCACGATTTCTTCGGCAGCGGCCTATCGACATGGACGACGCAGACCATTGAACTCTACCTGCGCGATGCCTGATTAGACTTCGACTCCGTTCAGGATGGTCTTTATCAGCTCGCCTTTTGCGTTAAAGACATTTAGATTCGCGGGTTGCCCCACTGCGAGATTGGCGACCATGTGCGAGACGCCGATCATCGCTGCCGGATTGCTGGAAGCCATGCGAGCGGCTGCGCCCAGCGAGGCTCCGGTGAAGCGTTGCAGGTTCCATACGGCGCGGTCGAGCGTCAGCACGCTGCCTGCGAGCGTGGTCTTGCCATGCTCAAGATCCTCGGCTGACAAGGCGCGTCCGTTCGTGAGCTGAACCTTGAAGTTTCCGAGACCGTAGGTGCCATCCGGCATTCCTGTGGCCGAGATGCTGTCCGTGACCAGGATGCCGCGCTGCTCGCCCTTGGCCTTCAGCCACAGGCGCACAAGCTCGGGCGCTACGTGAATGCCGTCGCAGATGAGCTCGGCGAAGAGCGGCTCAGAGTCGAGGACGACGCCCAGTACGCCCGGCTCGCGGTGGTCGAGCGCGCGCATGGCGTTGTAGGTGTGAGTCGTGCTGGAGGCTCCGGCGTCGATAGCGGCGCGCGTGATTGCGGCATCGGCGTTGGTGTGTCCGATGCTGACGCGAACGCCCTGAGCCACAATATGCGCGATCATCTCAATGGCTCCGGGCATCTCCGGTGCGACCGTGACGAGGCGTATATGGCCTCGCGCAGCCTGTTGGAGGCGGTCGAACAGAGCTATGTCCGGCGGCTGAATGTGCGTCTGAGGATGTACGCCGCGTTTGGCGTGAGAGATGAACGGCCCTTCCAGGTGGATGCCGACGGGCCGCGCCTCGCGCTCTCGGGCGGGTGCTTCGATGGCATCGGCGATGGCTTCGAGCGCGCGCAGCGTGGGATCAATGGCCGCCGTGACGGTCGTTGGCAGATAGTGGCCGACGCCGCGCGTGGCATGGTGGCGGCTCACGGCGCTGATGGACTCCGGAGCAGCTTCCATCACGTCGTGGCCAGCAGCTCCGTGGGTGTGGATGTCAAAAAAAGTGGAGGTCAGGATGGTGCCGTCGTCCTTGCTCTTCGGACAGGAATCAATGGACACTATGATTCCGTCGTCGATGCGGACGACGGGAGAGTCGATAACTTCGGTCGCTGTAATCAGGTGGCGCGCGTAGATGGTCTGCATCGAAGTCAGTGTAATTCAGCAGAGTTCAGAGCGGGGAAGGTTACGCGCAGCCAATCCAGAATCTGCGCGTGCATCTGGTCGAGCTTCGGAGTGGGGGACGACGGCGTTCCCTGAAAGAAGTGCTCCGCGCCTTCGATCCAGACCATGCGCCGAGGCTCGGCGGCTCGTCGCAGCACAGCTTCGACGGCATCGCGCGGGCCGAACTGGTCCTCGGCTCCGCAGACGAAGAGCTTGGGCTGCGCGCACTGAGTCAGAA
Organism: Acidobacteriaceae bacterium; assembly: GCA_009781125.1. Next base: position 11,208 of record WQYS01000022.1, read on the forward strand.
ATTCGTAAGAGTAGCCGTGCCCTTCGGCCAGCGAGGGGACTCCCAGGCCGATCAGTCCTTGTACGCGCGGGTCGCCGCAGCCTGCCTGCAATCCTACCCACGAGCCGAAGGAAAACCCGGCCAGCAGAATCGGCAGGCGCAGATTGGCGTCCAGCCAGTCGAGAGCGGCGCGGGTGTCCTGAATCTCGCCGCGTCCATCGTCGAAGCTGCCCTCGCTCAGGCCGACTCCGCGAAAGTTGAAGCGCAGCACAGGAAGGCCCAGCGAAGAGAAGGCCTTCATGGTGTGGTAGACCACCTTGTTATGGAGCGAGCCGCCTCCCAGCGGATGCGGATGGCACACCAGCGCCGCATAGGGAGCCTGGGGATGGCCGGTATTCAGAACGGCTTCGAGCCGGCCTGCCGGTCCGCGCAGGTCTTCGACGGATCGGATGGCGGCATGGGGTGCGTGCTGCATAAATTTCAGTCTACCGGTACAGACGGGTGGGGCCGTATCGTATGCTGAAAAATATGCCTGTTGATCCGGTCCAGATTACGAAGCAGCTTGTAGACATCGAATCCACCACCTACAACGAGGGAGCTGCCGGGGCGTTTCTGCTGGAGTTTCTCCAGGCGCAGGGCTACGCGGTCGAGAAGATGCCCGTGACGCAGGTATCTCGATCCGGACTTCATCAGGCTCCTGCGGGCGGCACGGGCGAGCGCTTCAACGTCTATGCCGCGATGCCCGGCGTGACTCCCGATGTAGTGCTTTCGACGCACATGGATACCGTGCCGCCGTACTTCGGGTGCACGGAGGACGACGAGTTCCTCTACGGACGCGGCACCTGCGATGCTAAGGGAATCCTGGCCGCGCAGATTGCGGCGGCGGACCGGCTGCGTGAGGCCGGAGTGAAGGTGGGGCTGCTGTTTCTCGTGGGCGAGGAGCGCGACTCCGCTGGAGCGAAGGAGGCGAATCTTCATCCCCGGGGATCGCGGTTTCTGATCAACGGCGAGCCGACGGAGAACCGGCTGGCACTGGCTTCGCAGGGGACTCTGCGCGCCGAGCTGTGGGCCAAGGGGCGGATGGCGCATTCGGCCTATCCGGAGCTGGGCGAGTCGGCGATTAACAAACTTGTGGAAGCGCTGCATGATGTGCTGGCGATGCCGCTGCCGGTCGATCCTGAGATCGGCTCATCGTCGCTGAACATCGGCATCATTCAGGGAGGCAGAGCGCCGAACATCATCTCCGACAAGGCCGAGGCGCATCTGCTGATTCGTCTGGTAGGGCCAGCCGAGGAGGTGAAGCAGAACATCCTCCGCACCGTCGGCAACCGCGCCGACGTAACCTTCAGCCTGGAGCTTCCGTTCGTAAGGATGCGCAAGGTGGGCAATCTTCCCACCATGGTGGCGAAGTTTACGACAGATATCCCCACGTTGACCGCATGGGGAGAGCCGTTTCTGCTGGGGCCGGGCTCGATTCATGTAGCTCACACGCCAGACGAGAGGATCGCCAAGAAGGAGCTGCTGGAGGCGGTCGATCTCTACTACGAGCTGGCGTCGAGTCTGGTGGCCTTATAAAACATCCAAGGCGTCATCCTGAACGAAGTGAAGGACCCCCGTATTTCTCTTCCACGCCACGAATCTTCAGGAAAGGTACGACTGTTCAGCAACAATCACTTCCCACTGGAGTTCGTTGCTACTACATGCAAAATGCGGGGGTTCTTCGCTCCGCTCAGAATGACGACTTCAAAAGGAGGCGTTCCAGAATGGCGCGTTCCTGAATTTGGGACGAGTTTTCCTCATCCGGCGGCGGCTTAACATAGAGCTATGGCTGCCGAGTTTACCCACCTCCATCTGCACACGGACTATTCGCTACTGGACGGCGCCTGCGACGTCGATAAACTTGCCGCTCACCTGAGCAAGATCGGCCAGAGCTCTGCGGCCATGACCGACCACGGCAATATCTACGGCGCGGTCCACTTCTTCGACGCCATGAAGAAGACGGGACTTAAGCCGATTCTGGGCTGTGAGCTGTATATCTCTGAAACCGAAGATCATACTGAGCAGTCAGGAGGCTATAACCACCTGCTCGTTCTGGCGGAGAACGAGGAGGGATACCGCAACCTCATACGACTGACCAGCGAGGCTGCGATACATGGCTTCTATCGCCGTCCGCGCATCTCGAAACAGTTTCTGGCGCGCCACACGAAGGGGCTGATCGGGTTCTCTGGCTGCCTGGTGGGCGAGGTCAACAGGCACCTGATGAAGGGCGCGTTTGAAGAGGCCAAGCGGACGGCGGGCCAGCATGAGGAGATGTTCGGCAAGGGAAACTACTTCCTCGAAGTGCAGGACCACGGCCTGGGGCCGGACAAGGGAGTCCGCGAGGCACTCTACAAGCTGGAGCGCGAGCTGGACATCCCGCTGGTGGCCACCAACGATAGCCACTATGTTGCCGGGGACGACTCCCAGGCGCACGAGATTCTGCTCTGCGTGCAGACCGGCAGCAACATGAACGATCCCAACCGGTTCAAGTTCCAGACCAATGAGTTCTACATCAAGTCGGCTGAGGAGATGCACCGCCTGTTTGCCGATTACCCGGACCCGTGCACGCGCACCATGCAGTTTGCCGAGCGCTGCAATCTGAAGCTACATGCGGTGGAGAACCCGTTCCCAGAGTTTCCGGTTCCCGAGGGCCACACGCTGGAGAGCTACTTCGAGCAGGTCTGCCGCGCGGGTTTCCGCAAGCGCATGGAGACGACGGTGGCGCATCTGCGCGAACAGGGGCTGCTGCGCAGGTCGATAGCCGACTACGAGCAGAGGCTGGAGCGGGAGATCGACTGTATCAAGCAGATGAAGTTTCCCGGTTATTTTCTGATCGTCTGGGACTTCATCCGCTACGCGCGAGAGCAGGGGATTCCCGTAGGTCCGGGCCGCGGCTCGGCGGCCGGGTCGCTGGTCGCCTACTCGATGGAGATCACCGACATCGACCCGTTGCAGAACGAGCTGCTCTTCGAGCGCTTTCTGAATCCGGAGCGCGTCTCCATGCCGGACATCGACGTGGACTTCTGCATGAACCGCCGCCCCGAGGTCATCGAGTACGTGCGGCGCAAGTATGGCACCGATCAGGTGGCGCAGATCATCACCTTCAACACCATGGCGGCCAAGGCCGCGATCAAGGACGTGGGCCGCGCCATGGAGATGCCTTACGGCGAGGTGGACCGCATCGCCAAGATGATTCCGGCGGTGCAGGGCGTCACCATCCACATCAAGGACGTGCTCGACGAAAAAGGGCCGCTGACGAAGGCCTACGA
>WQYS01000023.1 GCA_009781125.1 Acidobacteriaceae bacterium
CGCTTCGAGCGTGCGCAGCAGACGGCCAAACTGCTTGTCCACTCCGCTGATATGCGAGTAGTACCCATGCTGCGCATTGCGCAACGCCTCCGCCGAACCGAGGACTCCGTTGCCATGGTTGCGGAACTTGACGTTGGGCCGCAGGGCCAGCGTCTCCGGGTTGTAGAGCTTCATGTCCTCGGCAGGCGCGTCGCCGTAGGGAGGATGCGGAGGGTTCCACGAGACCATCAGCATCCACGGCTTGGAATCGGGCTTCTGCTGTTGCAGAAACTGCACGGCCTGATCGGTCATCAGATCGCAGTTGTATCCGTGCGGCTGAACCTTCTGGCCGGTCTCGGGATCGAAGGTAAACGCCTGGTCGAAGTGGGCGTTGGTGCGCGCCCACACGTGCCAGTCCTCGAAGCCCTGGCGCAAAGGACCAGCGGGAAGGAACCTTCCGTCGGAGCTGGAAAGATGCCACTTGCCGACGTATCCCGTATGGTATCCATTGTTGTGGAAGAGGTTGCCCAGCGATCGCGGGTCAGCCGCCAACTGGATGCCATTATCGATCATCCCTGTCTGATACGGCCATCTTCCGGTCATAAGGATGGACCGGTACGGCGCGCACAGCGGATAGTTCGAGATGCAGTTCTTGAAGGACATGTTCCTTCTTCGGAACTCCGCCAGGTTGGGAGCGAGCACGTCGCTGTGCGGCTCTCCCGGCAGCGACTGGAAGCGGTGCTCGTCACTGAAGACGAACAGCACATTGGGCTTCCTGGAGGGCTTCGGCGCTGCGTTTAAAGTTGACGCGGCTCCCATGGCGACCGTTGCGGCGATACCTTGTCTTACGAATTCCCTGCGATCCATTTAGCTTCTTCTTTCTGCAACCGTAGTTGATGGTTAAATACGCTGATGAAATTGCCTCATTGAACGAACGTGGTGATACTCTCAGGCGGCAGCGTATAGGAGAACGCGCCCTTCGCAACCGCTACGGCGGGCATCTGCGCCAGACCGCCCTGCGCTGTAGTCTGCCAAGGTCTCATGGAGACGATGTCCGCATTCTTAATCGTGAAGGTCTGCGTGACAGGCGTCGAGCCCGCGTTGATGACCACGATGACGTGGCGCGCCGCTCCGGCCTCGCTGCCTGAGTACGCTGAGACGTAGACGTTTTTGCCGGGATTTTCGGTAGCCTCGTAGCGGTAGAAGCCGGGCCGTATGAACCTTGCGTACTGTCCCAGCGCGTAGCCGTAGAAGGTCGGATTGTCGTGCGGGTCGAGCAGGCCGAAGTTGACGGTGGTCTGGTTCTTCCCGTAGGTCCAGTCGAGCGACCACCACCAGACGTATGCGTTGAACTGACCCGTCACCAGAGAGTTATGAATCTCCTGAGCTGCGGCAAGGCCGTCCTCGATGAACTGCTCCTGCGGCTTGCCCTCGCGCTTGATGTAGTGCTCGGTCATCCACAGATCCTTGCCCATCTCCACGGGCTTGGAGTAGTAGGGCATACGGCCCTTCACGCCGTACAGGTGTTCGCCGACGATGCCGATCATGTCTCTGGTCTTGGGGTCGTCGAGCGACGGGTTCGACAGGCTGAAGTCGAAGTTGTACGACTCGGGCATGATGATCTTCGCCGTCAGCATGGAACCGTATTTTGCAAGCCAGGTATGCAACTGATCAGGCGTCCAACTGACCGACTCGTACTTCACCTTGGGCCCCGACCAGTCCGGCTCGTTGGCTATCGAAATGGCATCGAGCTTCGCTCCGCCCATGGCCATGAACTTGACGAAGTTCTCCAGAAAGATGGCGTAGTCCTTATAGTGCTCGGGCCGCAGATATCCGCCGCAAAGCTCGCGCGGATTGCACGGAGGATTGCCGTCGTAAAAAGGCTGCTTTGCTGAACCGGCCTTCATCACAGGCGGCGGCGTGTAGGGCGAAGCGAAGACGGTTATGCTCGGATTGGCGTCCTTGGCCAGCAGAACATTGTTCCGCTCCATGTACCACTTCTGCGTGACCCATCCGTTCGTGGGCGAACCCTTGGGATCGACATGCGCGCGTATGATGCTGAGTCCCAACCCCTGCTGCTGGCTGAACAGCGCATTGGCCTGCCTGGGCGAGAGCTTCAGAAAAGCAGTGGCCCCGCCAAATCCGCGGATGACCTGATGCTTCGCTCCGTAGTCAACCGTTACCGAGGCGCTATCGGTTTCAGCGCTTCCATAACTACCGGCAAAGACCAGCACCATCGATGCCAGAACTGTGACGAACCTCGAATGCATGATCTTACTTACTCCTTCATTCACGGTATAAACGGTTGCGGAGCGGTTCCCCGGCGATAGGGGGCGTACCAGTTATGCTTTGCAGGCCACTTAGTCTGCATGGGATTGCCCTGCACTCCCGTCGGCAGGCTGTCCTGATTGCGGATCGTCCACATCATCAGCTCTTCCATCAGTCGCGCCTGCTCTTTGGCGACGGACGGCTCACCGTAGAGGTTCTTCAGCTCGCAGGGGTCCGACGGCAGGTGATACAACTGCCCGTAGCCCATCATGTCGAAGATGAGCTTCCAGTCGCCCATGCGCACCATCTTCTGCGAGCCGCTCTGCGTAACCTTGTTCAGCTCGTCGAAGAAAGGCTCGATGCCCTGTGGCCTCTTTTCGCTGACGCTGTACGGAACCTTGTCCGCTTCGGTGTAATAGAGCCCGCCGACTCCCACATCGACATACATGCTGCGGAACTCATCTTCGGAAAACTCCCGGCCTTCGAGCAGCGGCCACAGGCTCCGGCCCTGCACACCGCGAGGAATCTCCGCGCCCATAACCTCGCACAGCGTAGGCATCATGTCGGCCAGTGAGACATGTGCCTTTGCAGCCGCTGGGGAGGGCTTTACGTGCCATCCGGCCCATACCATGGGAATCCGGGTCAGGCATTCTGGAAGGCCAATCCCCTTGCGGGCCAGGCCGTAGTCCATCAGGAACTCGCCGTGGTCGGCGGTGAAGATAACGATGGTGTTCTTCACCAGATCGCTCTGCCGCAGATAGTCCATGAGGCGCGCAAGCTGGTCGTCAATCATGCGCAGCGATCCGAGGTAGTTCGACTTGTAACGCCGCCAGTTGGCTTCGAGCGGAGAGACATCCTGTTCGAGCCCATAGAGCCACTGCGCGCGATAACCCAGCTTATCCAGAGCCTCCGGGCCAGCGCACCGCGCCGGAACCTGCTCGGGCGGAAACATGTCCCAATAAGGCTTCGGCACCTGCTCGGGATCGTGCGGCTCGGGGATTCCAACCTGCAAGATAAACGGCTGGTCGCCCATCTTCTTCATGAACTCGATGGAGTCATTCACGATGCGATAAGGAAGCTGCGCCTCCACGGGAAACGGCGTCGGCTCCAGCGAGAGGTTGTAGTCCAGCTTGCGCAGCCACTCGTCGTAGTCCCTGTGCATCTGCGGCTCGTTGGGGCCGTGCGGACCACCGCCGTGATTGTAGTTTCGCCAGTGGTCCAGAGTTTTCGGGTCGAGATAGGTATGGTTCTTCCCGATAAGCGCCGTCTTATAGCCCTGGTCCTTAGCCACCTGGTAGAGGTCTTTCTCAAAGAAGGCGGCCTCGGGCATGTGGTTGGTGCGCACGCGATGCGCCTCGGGCCAGCGTCCGGTCAGCATGGTGACGCGGCTGGGCATACACAGCGGAGTGGAGCAGTAGGCACGGTCGAACGCGATGCCGGAAGCGGCCAGCGCGTCCTGCGCCGGACTTGTATCGAGCGGATACCCGGAGCGCTTCGTCAGCCCGACCCGGTGCTGATCGGAGACGATAAAGATAATGTTCGGCTTCTCCGTCCGGACTCCCGCTTGCGCCTCAGCACCAACAGAAGTCGAGGCCGCAACCGCGGTCATGGATGCCAGCTTCAGAAAATCTCTTCGTTCCATCGTCCCTTCCCTTGTTGTCTACTTCGTGGAACCCGGCGCTTCCAGCGTGAGGTCCTTCTGCGGCCTCGGATGGTCCAGATCGAGCGGATCGTCAAGCTCCGCCTGAAGCTGCTTCAGCCGCTTCATCAGATCGGCCTTGACATCGGCATACGCGGGATCGTCCGAGAGATCGTGCATCTCCCACGGATCTTTTTCGATGTCGAAGACCTGCATCTTCTTCACCTGCGGATAGACGATCAGCTTATGCTTCTTAGTGCGAACCATGCGCTGAAAGTCTCTGTAGTAGCTGAACACGGCATCGTAGACCGGAGTTGTGTCGCCGCGCAGCATCGGCGCCAGGCTCTTGAACTCGACCGTCGAAGGAATCGGCAGACCCGCCAGCTCGCAGGTAGTCGCGTATAAACAGTGCTGATAGACCAACTCATCCACCTGGCTGCCCGGCTTGATTCCGGGGCCTGTGATCAGCAACGGTATGCGCAGGCTGTGATCGTACATGTTCTGCTTGCCCATCAATCCGTGCTCGCCCACGGCCAGACCGTGGTCGGCGGTCAGGATGACGTAGGTGTTGGAAGCCTTGCCCGTCCGCTCCAGAGCATCGAGAATGCGCCCTATCTGCACATCCAGATACGTGATGTGCGCGTAGTATTCGCGGCGATGCAGTTGCACGGCCTCTCTGGTGCGCGGAAACGGAGCCAGCAGTTCGTCGCGAACCTTGTGGTCTCCCTGATTGAAGGGATGCTCGGGCAGGAAGTTCGGCGGAACCTCGATCTTATCCTGCGGATACATATCCACGTACTCTTTAGGAGCCTGGCGAGGATCGTGCGGCGAGTTCCATCCCACATACATAAAGAAGGGCGTATCGCGTTTGGCTACCTTCTGCTCCAGATGCTCGACTACCTGGTCCGCGTACATCTCCGCGGAGTGCTGGATGCGGTCGGGCTTCTTATCGCGCCACAGACCGAGATGTAACCATTGTCCCTTCTGCGAGGTGTCCCACGGCTCCCACGTATTGCCCGGACTGGGGCGGTTATAGGCATCGCCAAAGGCCTTGCCGTCTAATCCCGTGGACGGAAACCACGCCGGCCCAACCGTGCCCATCTCCTTGAAGCTGCGCGCCAGCAGCACGTCGCCGTTGTTCATGTGCCACTTGCCGCAGATGTAGGTGTCGTATCCAGCGGCCCCGAAGGTCTGGCCCCAGGTGTTGACATCGTTCGCACCGGCCTGCACATGGAACGCGGTCAGGCCCGTGTTCAACTTCATGCGGCTGGGCATGCACACGGCAGCCACCCACGAGCCCTGCTGAAAGCTATGCGTAAACGCGCATCCCGTCCTGACCATGCGGTCGAGGTTCGGCGTGCGGACCTCTTTGTTGTTGAGCGAATGGATGGTGCGAAACATAAGATCGTCGCAGATCATGAACAGAAAGTTCGGCTGTGACGACGCGGCTCCAGATGCGGCTCCATTGGCTGCGAGCGCCTTGGGCACAGTGCCTGCGGCAACCGTAGTTGCGGCTACGCCCGACGAAACCAATCCGATAAACTTGCGGCGATCCATGCGTTCTGATTCTCCTTGATTTGAAAAATTACGAGGGTCTCAGGAAACGAGATATCCAAGACCCTCGCAAAGCGCTGAGTATTGCAGTCCTACAAGCCCGATACAACAGCGACAGCGAAGGGCGCCAGGGTTACATGCGCGCTCTTCAAAGTTTCCTTCCGGGGCTCCTGCTCTCCGGAGGCCTGATCGACAACCTGAACCTTAAGCGGAGCCTTGAAGACTCCGGCCAGATCAACCGTCTGCGGCTGGTCTGTAGTGTTGATGAGCATCACCCTGCGGCCCGCGGGCGTGATGTACGCCTGAGCAAATACGTTCTCCGTAGAAGACTCCGTGGCAACAACTTTGTCCCCCGGCCCGAAGTTATGCGTAATCAGCCACAGCGCCCAGTAGTGCGAATTGGGCTTCATGCTGTCGTTATTCATCATCGAGATCGACGGACACTGCGTCGGATATCCGTCCATCTGCGACATGCTGATCAGCGGAACACCCATCTTCGTTGCCACGATGTAGGTGGCCGCCCAGTTGGCTCCGGTGGCGTTCCAGTAGAGCGGGTGGTACTCCTTGTACTCGTGCTCGGCCTTGCAGTTGTGCTCCTTCGGCACCAGAGCGTCGAAGGTGCCGCCCTCGTCCATGATGACCTGGGTATGCGGAGAGAGCTGGTCGCGGATCTTCATCACCTCGGCGAACCTGCTCTCCATGCCTTTGGCCGAAGCGCCGCCGGTCTCGGCCTTCGGCATGGCCGTGAAATATGCCTCATGCCATTTAGACGGATCGTTGCCCGAGTTGACATAGTTGTGGAAGCTGAACCACTTGATCAGCGGCACCGCCTCGGGATCGTGGTTCTTGGGGTCGAGGAAGTAGCGCGCCCACGGAATCTCGGTCATGGCCGGTTCGGGCCCGTAGAACTCCACGCTGGGATCGATCTTGTGGATCGCCTTCACTACGGCGTCGTAGAGCTTCGTGTACTGCTGGACGTTAATCTTGTTCTCCAGCCAGGTCTCGTTCATCACGCCCCAGGTATCGATCTTGTAGTGATGGCCGCTCTTGTGCTCCTTGCCCAGCTCGTCGGTGAACCCGCCCTGCGTGTACCACTGGTAGATGCGCGCCTGATAGTCGGCAAACTGCTTGCCGTCAGGATCCTTCAGCAGAGTTCCCTTGGTGTCGTCGTTGGTGTAGTTATAGAAGGACACGTTGGGGTCGGTGGGAACCTCCATCGAAGGAACGTTGAACATCCAGCGCGGCACGGTGCCGATATTGACGTGATGACGGCCCGTGGTGTGAGCGTAGAAGTCCTCCATCAGGTCGTCGAGGTACTTGAAGTCCCAGAAGGTCTCCTTATCGGTCGGCTCCTTCAGCTCGGGAACCGCCTGTATGGGAATCGAGTACCACGCCTGCAAGCGGGTGTCGTTGGTCTTCAGGTCTTCCAGCGCCTTGAACTCCGGATCGTGCATCGGATGGGTGCGCAGCGTGTTCCTGTGAGCAAGAATCTGGGTCGTCGGAACGGTGCTGGAGACGCGCGTGACGTCCGCCCACTTCACGCTTACCTTGGCGTTTCCGTCCGCCGCTTGAGCTGAGACAAAGACCGAAGCCGCAAAGACGGCTGCCAGAACGCTGATGCCAACACGAATCTTCTTACCGGTTACTTTCATTCAATTCCTCCCGCTGTTCGTAAACGAGTTGTCCCGCTGGACAGCGATTCAAACTCTAGCTAAAGCCCGCATGACCAGCTTCGGCACCGGGCGTGATTTCCTGTTTTTGAATGCTTTCAAAAACATCGGGTAAAAGCACCTTACTCCACCGCAAATCCGCTTGTCAAGGACTGAATCAGACAATCACATGAAAAGTTTTCACGAAGCACATCCAGGTACGCCAAGCCTAATGGTATGACGTACCTGGATGGAAATGTTAGCGTGCGATGCCTAGTGCGTCATCGAAAACACCAGCAGCAGCAGTCCCGAAAGGAAGCAGACAAACATGGCGGCGGTCATCCACTGCGTGCCGCGCGAAGCTCCCCTGGTCTCCTTCCAGATGAAGATGCCCCAGATGGCTGCAATCATGGTTCCGCCCTGCCCCAGGCCGTAGGCGATTGCAGGGCTGGCCACCTTCGACGCCACGATGTTCGCCGTAAAGCCAATGCCGTTAATGACGCCGCCCAGTATGCCGACCAGATGCCACGGGATGCCGCGGCTGAAGAACTCCGAGTAGGTCGCCGTGGGGCCCTTCACCGGACGCCGCATCATGTAGCTATTGAAGACGAAGCTCGACAGCAGCGCGCCCACCGTATTCACCAGCACCGCCGCATAAGGTCCAAAGCGGCCTGGAGTCAAGCTGACGAAATCGGGCGACACCGACCGCAGCGTCAGGTAATAGAAGAGTCCCATGAGGACGCCGCCGACGAGTGCAAGGGTGATGCCCTTGGCCACCACGCCCTGCTCTGTGCTCTTGTCTTTCTGGATGTTGCGGTACACCAGGCTGTTGATGATGATCGCCAGCGCAACCAAAGCCACGCCACCGAAGATCAACGCCGGATTGCCGCGCGGGTCAAAGAAGTAGTTGATCAGCACGCCCTCCACCAGCGCCGTGCCAATGGCGATCGGTTGAGCGATGGCTATGCCTGCGATGTCGACCGCGGACATGAAGAGGATGTTGGCGAGGTTCCAGACCACGCCGCCCGCCAGCGCCCATCCGTAGGTGCCCATCGAGCCTTGGCGCAGATCCTCAATCAGGCCGCGTCCGGTCGATCCCATCGATCCGAACGTCAGGCCTACGATCAGCGGCAGCAGAACGTAGCCGATGTTTGTGTCCCAGTAGAACAGCGAAAATGGATATGAGGGGCGCTTCAGCTTCAGCGTGTTCGCCCACGATCCCCAGCAGATCATGGTGAGCACGCACAGGGCGATGGCCAATGGATACGACTGAACAAGCATCATAACGGACGGTTCCGCCTTCCTTGCGATCAATAGAATCAGAATCGTCCCGCCACAAAAGCCGCTTACTCCCGGGTGGAAGGCGGCAGGCCTTCGCTTCGGGAGCAGCGGTGAAAGGTTTCAAGGACGAACCGGATGAAGTGTAGGACGCCTCTGCAAGACTTGTCAAGGAAGCCTGCCGATTTTTCCTCCGATAGCCGGCCTCTCCGGGAACATTTCTCAGGCCGCGCGCGGCTCTCTCCCCGCCCGGCCAATCCATAAAGACCGGCGGGAGAATGTGATGAACCGGTAACAAACGGAAACTGGTGTTATGCTGTGATAGCATCCGCCAGTGAGATATGCGCAGACCTGGTTGATCGGGCACGGTGGCTGCATGTGGCACGATATTTGAATCTGGAAGAAGGCACGCGCATGGCAAACATGAAACAGATCGCCGAGCTTGCAGGAGTCTCGCTGGGTACGGTGTCCCACGTACTGAACGGCACCGTAAGGGTGCGGGAGCCACTGCGCAAGCGGGTTTTGGATGCCGTGCAGGCGACCGGCTACCGCCCCAGCCAGTTGGCGCGAGGACTGCGCAAGGACAAAACGAACATCCTGGCGATGATTATTCCCGATATTTTGAATCCTTTTTTCCCGGGCGTGGTGCGCGGAGCCGAGGATCTTGCATCGGCCAACGACTATCGCCTGGTGCTGTGCAATACGGATAACGACCCGGAGAAGGAGCTCGCGCACGTGAAGGCGCTCGAAGCCTATCTTCCCTCCGGGCTGATCGTGATTCCGTCAGACATGAGCGAGCTGGCCTACGAGGCGGACTCCTTCATTCGAGCAGGAGCTGCCGTGGTCTGCGTAGACCGGCGTCCGCGTAACTGGGACGGCGACAGCGTCACGATTAACAACGTCGCCGGAGCCATGGACGCCACGTCGTATCTGATTGGACTGGGACATCGCCATATCGCGGCCATCACCGGGCCGCTGCACCTGACCAGTTCGCAGGACCGCTTGAACGGATTCAAGCGGGCGCTGCGGCAGGCGGGACTGGATTCGCCTCCCGGATACCTGCACGAGACCACCTTCGACCGCAGCGGCGGTTATGCCAAGACAAAAATTCTGATGCGCCTGGTGCCGCGTCCGACGGCGATCATGGCATGTAACGACATGATCGCGCTGGGCGCGCTGATGGCCATCCGCGACGAAGGACTGCGCTGTCCGCAGGATGTCTCGCTGATCGGCTTCGACGGACTCGATCTGACCGAGGTCACTACGCCGCAGTTGAGTTCGGTGTACCAGTCACCCTACCAGGTCGGTGCCGAGGCCGTGCAACTGGCGCTGGACCGGCTCAAGCGCCCCAAAGGCCCCATGCGCCGCGTGGTGCTGAAGACGGAGCTGAGGATCCGCGAGTCGGTAGCGCCTCCGTCGCAAAACGGACAGACGGCTCCGCCAATAATCCAGCAGATGGCATGACCGCTGTGCCCTGTACTCCGGAGACAGGCATGAAACTCTTCTCATTTGCATGAGAGTTCATCGGCTCCTCGGCTGAGGATTACCCTGCGGTCACCGCCTCCACAAACAAGGCTTGACAGCGCTAACTAAGTTGGAATACAGTTGCACGAGGAAATGAAACGTTTCAACATCAAGTTGGAAATTCAGCGCCAAATCGCCGGATTCTGTGCTTCCTGTGTGGACTTTTCATCTGCCGAGCGCTCGCATGAGAGCCGCCGACATATCGAATCTATGGATGGAATATGAGGAAACCGATTGTTGTTGTGGGTAGCGTGAATCTGGACCTGGTCAGCAAGGGAAAGAAGATCCCGGCCCCGGGAGAGACGGTGCGTGGTGAGTCGTTTCAAACCTTCAACGGCGGAAAGGGCGCGAACCAGGCGGTTGCGGCGGCCCGGCTCGGCTACCCGGTCAGCATGATTGCGAAGGTCGGCGGAGACGACTTCGGCGCGCGCCTGCGCGGCGCTCTCGAAGCCGAGAAGATCGATGTCGCTCATGTGGGAACGGCTGCCTCGCTGTCGTCCGGAGTGGCCATGATCTCCGTGGACGAGAAGGGGCAGAACAGCATCACCGTGGTGCCGGGCGCAAACGACGCTCTTATGCCCGCCGATCTGGATGCCTGCCGCGAGACGCTGCGCGCCGCAGGTATGATCCTGGCGCAGCTGGAGATTCCCCTGGAGACGGTGGAGCGGCTCTCGCAGCTTGCCGCTGAGTTCGGCGTACCCATGATGCTCGATCCCGCTCCGGCGAGGCCGATTCCGCAGCAGATTCTTAAGCGCGTCACCTACCTGACGCCCAACGAGACCGAGACCCTCACGCTGTGCGGAATCACGAAGTCCGAACTGGATCTCACGACTGCCGCCGAGTGCGCAAAGCAGCTCCAGGCGCAGGGCGTGGCCAATGTCGTGATTAAGATGGGCAGCCGCGGAGCCTATGTAACCGACGCCAGCGGAGCGGCTACGTTCGTTCCGACCATCAAGGTTGCGGTAGTGGATTCAACGGCAGCGGGAGACGCCTTCAACGGCGCGTTCGCATCCGCTCTGCTGAGCGGCAAGGATCTGCTGCAAGCGGTGCGCTATGCGGCGGCGGCGGGAGCCGTATCGGTGACGCGCGCGGGCGCGCAGCCTGCCATGCCGGCGGCCGCCGAAGTGGAAGCTCTGCTTGCCCAAAACGGGCAGGCACTGAAGGAACCAGAGATGGTAAAAATTGGAGGGTAAGAGTAGAGCTTATGCTGAAGACATTAGGTATTCTGCACACGCCAGAGCTTCTGCATGTTCTGGCATCGATGGGCCACGGCGATGTAATCGCCATCGTGGACCGCAACTATCCGGCGGTCTCGAACGCGCAGCGGCTGGTGCGGCTCGACGGGGCAGACCTGCCCGCTGCCGTCACGGCCTGTCTGCAACTGATGCCGATAGACACGTTCGTTGAGAACCCTGTCCAGCGCATGATGCAGGTGCACGCCCCCAGTGAGGTTCCCGAGGTACAGCAAGAGTGTCAAGCCATCCTCGACAAGGCGGAAGGCAAGCACATTCCCATGGAAGCCGTCGAGCGGCTCGCGTTCTACGAGCAGGCCCGCAAGGCCTTCGCCATCGTCTACACCACCGAATCGCGGCCTTATGGATGTCTTCTCTTCAAGAAGGGCGTCGTCTTCGATTAGGGCATTGTCCCAGGAGCTGTACCCTTTGGGCTTGTCATTCCGATTGGCTTGTCATCCCGATTGACTTGTCATCCCGATTGACTTGTCATTCCGAACGGAGTGAGGGATCTGCTTTTTCCCTGCCGCCACAAACATTTACGGTGCGGAAGAAGAAAGCAGGTTCCTCGTTTCACTCGGAATGACAATTCGTGAGTGGAATGACAATTCGTGAGGACATACCAATCCGGATATCACTTTAGCCTTCGCGCCATAGCCAGGCCGCTCCACGCACGCCGCTGGCGTCTCCGTATTTCGCCTTCCGGATCGGAGTATCCATCTCCCGGCCAAAGACGTAGGGCTTGATCTTCTTCCACAGCAGATCATCTTTGTAGAGATGATCTGCATTCGACAGTCCTCCACCGATCACAATGACATCCGGATCCATGAGGTTAATCATCTGGGCAAGGCTTCTTGCCAGCCGATCTTCAAAACGACGCACCGTAGCAACGGCATCGGCATCCCCGGCCTCAAAACCGGCCAGAATCTCCTTCGAGGTCTTCGTTTTTCCCGTCACTTGCTCGTGGTCCCTCTCCACGCCGCTGCCTGATATCCATTGTTCGATGCACCCGCGCATGCCGCATTTACAAGCCGGTTCGGGAAACTCGCCGACCTGCAGCCATGGCAATGGATTATGTCCCCACTCACCGGCTACGTCGTTCGGGCCAGGGTGAATTTTTTTATCGATTGCAACTCCACCGCCACACCCAGTCCCCAAAATCACCCCAAAAACTACTCTCTTCCCCTCCCCCGCGCCGTCGGTTGCCTCCGAGACCGCCATGCAGTTGGCGTCGTTTGCAATAAGCACCTCTTCGCGTTTCAACGCCGTGCGCAGGTCGACCTTCAGATACTTGCCGTTCAGCCCCTTTACATTGGGGGCATTCTTGACCTGTTCCGTTAATTTGGAGATGGTGCCGGGAATACCGACACCAACCGTGCCAGTCCGGCCCGTCTTGGCCTCTATGCGATCGACAAGCCATGCAATGGCAGCTATCGTTTCCTCGTAAACATCTGGCGTATCGACGCGAAGCCTCTTTATGTTGATAACGCCAGTCTTCTCATTCTCCTCGTTCTTCAGAGTCAACTCCGTTTTGTTGGCCCGAGTCAACTTCTCTCCACCAGGATCAACCGGCAGTGGCAGTTCCTCACCGCTGGGATCAAGCGCCAGCGCCGCGATCTTCGTTCCACCCAGATCAATCCCTATGTACATTTCAGGAACATTGCCGTTCTTCGTCACGAACTTTCTCCTTATCCAGCGGCCTACTGGACCTTCCCTTGGGGCCGAAGTTTTCCTAACTCACAGGCGCAGGCAATGGCATTGATCGCCGCCAGCTTCAGATTGTCTGCCGCCATCCACAACCACACACCGGAGGCGCCCGCGCTCTTCACGCGAACCATAATCTCGTCCCTGCCTGCGGCGCTTAGATTGCTGGGCGGCTCTGCATCGGATGCTACTACATCGATGTGCTCCCCGGCGAGAGCTTTTTCCACCTGCTCGGCGCGGGCTGGCTCTCCCAGCTCGACAAACGCCGAGATCACATAGCCATGAAAGACCGGAGCCTGCACCATCTGAAGCATCAGAGGCGGCTCGCCGCCGATCAGCGCCGCGAACTGCTCGTGAATGCGCTGCTCGATGGCATCCAGCTTGATCCTGGCCTCTTCTCCAAGCACGGGCAGAAGATTGAACGCAGCCTGCGCATCATAAAGCTCGCGCGGAAGGCTCTGGAAAGACAGCAGATTCACGGTCTGCTGATGCAGCTCGTCCATGGCCGCGCGTCCGTGCTCTGACGCCGGAGTCATCACCGTAGCGGCAATTCCGGCCAGCGGAAACTTTGCCTTCAGCCTGGCCACCGCCAGCGCCAGCATCAGCGATGCCGGATGCGCCGAGACTACGGCGCTGGTCTTCAGATCAGGATCGCGGCCCGGCTGCGCGTTGCCAGCGATCCACGGCGCGCGCACCAGAACATCCTTCTCGTGATCCAGCGCCGAGGTCAGATCGACGATGCTGGCTCCCGAGTGACGTGCCTGCTTCCAGACCTTCTTCGTCGTCTCCGGACTGCCTGCGAAGAAGACGTAGTCCATGCGGTCGAACGAGGTCTCGTCAATCGGCTGGATCACGGCGGCCTCGTCGCCCGCAGCGGCGATCTGTCCGGCGGCCTCTTCGTCGTCGAGCAGCACGAACTCCGACGCTGCCAGCGCCGACTCGTTCAAGGCGTCGATCAGCTCTTTACCCAGCAGCGACGACGCTCCCACGACTCCGATCCGGGCTGTATGAACTCTCTTCTCTGCCGTCATCATTCACTTATCTCCGCACCGCTATGCTGGTATCTGACGGGCTCTGCGCGACTTCCAGGAGTACGCCAGCCGGGCAATCACCCCGGAGACCAGATATCCCAGCGCCAGCGCCAGCAGCACCTGCTCCGACCACAGAACGATCAGCACGCCAAAGAAGACCAGCACGATAATCAGCCGGAAGGGATGCCGCTCGCCCACCTTAAGTTCCTTGCCACTCCAGAAGCGCCACGTGCTCACCATAAGAAAGCCCACGAACAGGATCAGGCACAGCCACAGAATGGCCATCCTGGCGTCATCGATGGGCGAGCCCTGCTCGAAGTGAACTACAGCCGCGATCACTCCGGCACCGGCGGGAATGGGCATTCCCACAAAATACTTCCTGCCCGGACGCCCCGGATTGCGCGGCTGCGGATTGACGCTGATGTTGAATCGCGCCAGACGGCTGGCTCCGCAGATCAGGAAGAGGAAGCAGGCAAAGATTCCCAGGTGTACGATTCTGCCGCGGATCATCGGATGATCTAGAGGA
>WQYS01000024.1 GCA_009781125.1 Acidobacteriaceae bacterium
TCATTCGAAGGCCCGGACGGACCCACATTGTTTACTGCTTCCACCACGTAGTAATACGTGGTGGAGTCCACAAGACCCGTCGAATCCGTATAGCTGCTCGTGCCGAGTCCAGACGCTATCTGAGTTGCAGCCGACGGCACGACGGGACTGACCGTGTCGCGATAGACGCTGTAGGTGATGCCAGCGCCGGACACTGCCGTCCAGCTCAGGTCGATTTCGGTTGCCGACACTCCCGCGGCGGTGAGGCCCGTGGGAGCGCTGGGAACCTGTGGCACAGGGATAGAGCCGCTCTGCCACCATCCCATGTTGACAGGCGTGGCCAGCACCCAAGGCACTGCCGTGCCGGTTCCGATCGCCGGACTGCCCGTCACCAGGCTGAGATCACCCGTGGAAGCAGCGGTAAACTTCGGATCGGTGTTGAGCTTGTTGCCCGATCCCATCGTCGTAGGATCAACACCTGTCCCTCCGTCGACTCCGACAACCGTACCGAAGCTCGGGTAGCCGATATTCGTGGTGAAGGTATTGTTCCCCGACAGGGAGTTCATATAGTAAGACGAATTGTTAGCGGTCTGATCGCCCGACCCAACCACAGCATAGGTAGCATTGTTGATGATGGTCGAGTTCGAGCAAGGATCGCAGGTAATTTCGCCCCTGGCAGTTGCGCTGCCGGGATTGACGGTCCCCCATGCGAGTGTTTCGTTGACCGCGGTAAGAGGTTGCGTGTTATTGCCATAGGTGGAATTGTTGACCACCGTCACATTTTGGTCATGGGCGAGTGATATTCCCGAACCGCTGTTGTTGTAAACGATGTTGCCGACAACAAGGGAAGCCTCCGTGTAGGCAGCGCCGCCAGGCCAGCCCACCACGTGGTCCGTATCGTTGATCAGGATGCCTGCAAATATAACCGGGTTCCCTTCGACATTCAGGTACCCATTTTCCTCATTGTCATGGACGATGTTGTAGGCGGCCACGTTATGATACGGGAACGCCTGGTCGGCCACGGTCGGCGTGAAGGCCGAGCCAAGGCCCGTCGGCTCAAAGAAGACCAGAGCGCCAAAATTAGCTATGGAGTTGCCAGCAGGATTGGTTCCGGTGTTCTCAACGAGATTGTTCACGGCCCAGCTATAGTCGGCCGCATTGAAATTAATACCGCCAAAGCCGCAATTCTTAACGGTGCTGTTTTCAACTACTATATGGTGTTGAAAACCGGCGTTGTCTGCGACGCAATTCGCATAGTTACCACCGCTGTTGGCGTTGTCCGCATCAATCGTGAGTCCGTCGAGAATAATGTAGTTTGTCGTGAGATCGATGAGATCTGTATTGACCCCCGACGGCCCGACGCCTAGGATAGTTGCGCTACCCGGTGTCAACGCTCTGTACGCCACATAGCCGGTTGGGCTATTGGCGTTGCCACCATGGGCGAGAACGACCTGGCCAGCGATGCTGATGGTTCCATTGAGGTTGATGCAATCGCCCGGTAGCGCGTTCGCATCGGCCGTCGCTAGTGTTAGCCAGGCTGTTGCGGGCGTGGTTCCGTCTGCTGTATCGTCACCGGTGGTCGCATCGACATACCAATCGCGCACGCAGACGTATTGCGGCACACCTAGTGACGCAGGGTCGACATAGCTGGTTGCAGCTGCGCCGGGGCCACTCGTGGCAGGAATAGTGCTGGTAGGAGCCGTAGTCGTGTCCGAGGCCTCATTTGAAGGATCGGAGCTGCCCGCGACGTTCACCGCTTCCACCACGTAGTAATACGTGGTGTTCGGCGCAAGACCACTGTCGAAGTAAGAAGCAGCGCTGATACCAGACTGCACCAGGTTCGAGGCCGAAGGCGTGAAGCCGCTGGCCGTATCGCGATAGACGTTGTAGGTGATACCGGGAGCATCTACCGGGGTCCACATCATGACGATTCCGCTTCCGGACACAGCCTGGACGGTGAGGCCTGTTGGAGCTCCGGGTGGAACAGGAACAGAAGTCTCAGCCGAGACCTGCGGCGCAGCCGTCTGGCCCATGCTGTTCACCGCTACAACGATGTAATAGTAGTAGGTCGCGGCCTCAAGAGTCGTATCCTTATAGCTTCCCGTGGTGAGTCCGGACGCTATCTGGTTCACGGGCGAGGGCGTAAAGCCGCTGATCGCGCTGCGGAAGACGCTGTAGGTTACGCCGTCCACCGGCGTCCAGGCCAGGTCTATTTCGTTTGCCGACACGCTCGTAGCGCCGACGCCAGCAGGAGCAGCAGGAAGCGCCGTTGCGCCATCGGGAGTGCCCTGCCAATATCCCATGTTGGGGGTCGATGACGTCAGCCACGGCTCCGCCGTAGCGGCCCCCAGCGCCGGACTGCCCGCCTGCAAGCTGAACCAGCCGTCCTTGACAAACATTGGGTCCGTGGGGAATTTGTTCCCCGATGTTAACTGCGGAAACCCATTGGGGAAGGGATAGCCGATGTTCGTCGTATAGACCGTGCCCGACGAGCCGCTATTGTAGTAAAAACTCGAATTGTAACTAAGGGGCGGAGCGGAACCGACGACGGAGAAGGTGGCATTGTTAATAATGGTGGAGTTCATGCAGGGCCCGCAGGCGATTTCGCCCCTGTTTGCGCCGCCGATCTCGGGATCGGTGTAGTTGTTGTAGGCGCTGTTGTTGGCTGCTACTACATTCGTGGACTCATAAATCTCAAGCCCGGCGCCGCCATTGTTGTACATGATGTTGCCGATGACCAGCGCACCGCCGGTGTATACATTGTTGTCGCCCTGGGTGTGGTTCCAGTCGTCAAGGATGATCCCGTTGCCATCGGTGTGCGTTGTTCCGCCATTGGTGCCGCAGCCGTTGGCCGGACACCCTGTGGACGCAATGTAGTTGTCGTATACGGTGTTGAAGGCAATAATCATGTGGGCCTTGACGACATTCGTCATATACAGGTCTGCGTCGTTCGGCTGGAAGCCAGGAATCCAACCCGTCACGCTGCCCGCATAATAAATATCGATGCCGGAGCCCTCGTAATAATAGTCGCTGTGGGCGTTGTCATACACGACGTTGTTGATGTACCAGTGATAGTCGCCGGTAACTCCGGTTCCACCCGAACCGCAGCCATGGATGATGTTGTTTTCAACGACGATATGGTGTTGGGCTCCAGGACTCTGGACGCAGGAGCCGGTCACATTGTCGTTGTTTCCGTCGAACTCAATTCCATCGAAGATCATGTAGTCCTTGACAACGACCATGCTCGCAACGGCGAAGGGCGTGGTGCCGATCTTCGTGTCCATGATGAGGTGAGCCTGTTGCGGCACGGTTGACCTGTACACGACATAGCCGGTCGGGCTGTTGTCGTTGCCACCCATGGTCAAGTAGACAGAGTCGTTGAGGTGGTACATTCCCGGGGCAAGATTGACGCAATCGCCCGGCTGGATCTTATTATCCGAATCGGCCTTATTGATCGTCGCGAATGCTGTCGCGGGCGTAGTCCCGTCATTCGAATCGCTGCCGTTCGGATCGACATACCAATCGCGCACGCAGGTATACTGCGGAATCCCAAGGTAAGCAACGTTGTAGCCCGACGACGACGGAAGGGGCGCGGATCCGGGGCCTATGGGGTTTTGGGCCCCGCCCGGCGGCGGAGTGGGCATGGTCATCGTGCCGTTGCCGTACTTATTGTTTTCGCCGCAGCCTGCCATGACAAAGCTGGCAACGACCGCGAGAGCGAGCAGGAGCATCTGTCCGCAACAGGTACGCCAGTTACCAGAGCGAAGCCACGTGAGCCCCACCATTAAGAACGGCTTATGATTCGAGCCACTCTTCCCCGACTTTGATTCGATCCGAGAAAACGCCATTTCGATTACCTCCCAAAAGGTCTTCCTTTTTTCTTTTCCGCTTCGTTTCAAAAGTGAAATACGAAGACGGCAGTTACGTGATGAAAACGCTCACACGCGCGCATATCGCCAGCGCAAAGCACGCAGCTTCTCCAAAATCTTCCGCATCAACAACTTTCGGCACTGTCAATCATCTCCACCCTCATCCACGGTCGTCGAGTTTTGCTATTTGACCGATCAAGCACTCACACCGCACGAAGATGCTCGCAAGCATCAAATTCGATCATATTTTCTGAAGAACGTTGCGATAGTAGCGGTCGTAATAGATTACTGTCAAGCCGCTTACAGTGGGCATCAGGCGACTCCTTACAGTAAAGAGTCACCCTTCGCTGTCGAATGTAAGCATACTGTATTCAATCGTTTACACGAAAACAGTAAATCGGTGCCGAAATCGACGCTCAGAGGTGACTGTAAGGAGTGGGAGCACGAACAGGATAAGACTGAGCACTGCGTGTCGCGCTCCTCAGCAGTTCAGCATCAGACCGGCTCCAGCACCACAACCGCTGCTGCAAATGCAGTCGAGCGCTCTCAAATGAACTGTGCCAACGGCGCAATCTATTGCCAGCTCGCCGCGGCGAGAAAGGATGTCCCTCTACGTTAAAGGACTGAAGACCTGCTGAATAGATATATCCCATACCTATAGAGATGGCTGGAGCTTGCCGAGACAGGCCGAAGCGCATGCGAAGCGGGAGGTGCTCGACACCTCCCGCACGCCTGCTGTAAAACAACGTCCTACTGCTGCCACTGCCCTATGTTGACGAAGGTCGTGGACGTCAGCCACGGCTCCAGCGTGCCGGTTCCGAGCGCCGGACTGCCCGGCTGCAAGATGAAATTGCCACCCGCGGCAAAGTACGGATCCATGCCGAACTGGTTCCCCGTTCCGTGGGCGGATCCATTGTTGCGAGGATAGCCGATGTTCGTCGTGAAGGCCGTGCTCGACGATTGGGAGTTGATGTAATAGCCCGTATTGTCACTCAGAGGCGCAGTCGAGCCAACAACGGCATAGGTGGCGTTGTTGATGAGCTGGGAGCTCATGCAGGGACCGCAGGCAATTTCGCCTCTGTTTGCGCCCGTGATCTCGACATCGGTGTAGTTGTTGTAGGTGCTGTTGTTGGCCGCTATTACGTTGGTGGCTTCATAAAGCTCAATGCCAGCGCCGCCATTGTTGTAAGCGATGTTGCCAACAACCAGCGCCCCGCCGGTGTATACGTTGTTGTCGCCTTGCGTGTGGTTCCAGTCGTCGAGAATGATCCCGTTGCCATCGGTGTGATACGGCTCGCCATTGGTGCCGCAGTGGGGTGTCCCCGGACATCCTGAGGGTAGAACGCCATTGTCGTGTACGTTATTGAAGGCGAGAATCATGTGTCTGGGTAACGCTTTGTCCGCGGCGTTCGGAGTGAAGGCAGGATCCCATTCGAGCGCGGAGCCCGCATAATAAATATCGATCCCTGAGCCTTCGTAATAAAAGTCGGCCCCAGCGTTCTCATACACGAGATTGTTGATGTACCAGTGATAGTCGCCAGTGAATCCAGTGCCACCCGAACCGCAACCGTGGATGATGTTGTTCTCAACGACGATATGGTGCAAAGCTGAACCCTGGATGCAGGCTCCATTCACGTTGTTGTTGTTTCCGTCGAACTCAATCCCATCGAAGATCAGGTAGTTCACGCTGTTGTAGCCCGCAGTATTATTGGGGTCATACATCGTAATCAGGTGCCCGATGGAGCCATTGAACTTACCCATACTGTCTGTAGTTATCGAGCCCAGCCTGGTGTTCATGACGATGTGCGCGCCGGTGCCGGGGCCGGTGAGCGGCGTCGATCCTCTGTAAACGACATAGCCGGTCGAGCTGTTCACGTTGCCGCCATGATTCAAGGTGACCGTGGCGTTGAGAGCGTAAGTCCCCGCAGCAAGATTGACGCAATCGCCCGCCTCGACGCTCGAATCGGCTTTCGTCAGCGTCCTCCAGGGCGCGGAAGCCGAGTCTCCGCTGTTCGCGTCGGAACCGTTCGGATCGAGATACCAGTTCCGCAGGCAGGTATATTGCGGAATCCCAAGGTAAGAGATGTTGTAACCCACTGTTGACGGGAGGGTTGCGGTCGCAGGTATGGGGTTTTGGCCGCCCACTGGCGTGGGAGTAGGCGTTGGAGGAGTAGGCGTGGGTGATGCAGGGGTTGACGTGGGAGTTGGTGGGGCATGCGTCGGAGTTGGCGCCGGAGACGTCGTCGGTGGTGGCGTGGGGCCATGGTGCGGAGGATTGCCGTCTCCGCCGCAACCTGCTGCCACGCCAAGACTTACGATGGCCGCCAGAGCGAGCACGAGCGCAAGTCCATAACAGGAACACCAGTTGCGCAGGCAAAGCCCCGAGAGCCTCACGCTTGAGAACGGCTTTTGATGAGAACCGCTCTTGCCCGACTTCGATTCAATCCGAGAAAACACCATGATTGTCTCCTGAAACCCTTCATTACGTGCGGAGCCCGCTAACCCGCATTTCTCACGCCATCTTCTCTCTTACGCCCCAAACCCTTGCCATCCCGCAACGAAGCGAAGGGATGACAAAGGAGAAGTGGACAAGGGAGAAGTGGACAGCGATGTGAAAATGCCGGTTAAGCATCAAGTCCAACCTCATTCTGCAGAAAACAAAGAAATAATTGCCGGAACAAGCCATTGTCAATGCGCTTACAGTGTGTACGCAGCGGCGCTTTACGGTAAGGATTTGCGTAACTGTTGATATGCTGCAAGCTACGCTGATTCAAGTTGCCGCCGGACATAGGTAAACCGGCATGGGAGCCGATGCCCGGAGGCACCTGTAAAGAGTGAGCAAAAGGCTCAAACAGGTCAGGAGTAAATCCTGTAGGATCGTGTCAATGTGCAATTTCGAAGTCGAAAGACTTACCGGCGAGCCAAAACCTTTTGCAGCAATTCAACTCCAACAGACTAAAACGTTTGCGTCATTTATGACTCTGCATGACCTGCGCAAGCCCAAAAAATATAGCCAGACAGCAGTTGGACGCCCTATAATGCGTTATTGCACGCATAAACATCCACCTGGAAGCGCGTTTTGAAGAATGAACAACATTAATTTGACTGATTCTGAAATAGATGCGATCCGCAGGCAATTGAAGCGCGTTCTGGAAAGTTCCTTCTTCCGCCATAGCAAGCGGCTGCCGCACCTGCTGCGCTATGTGGTCGAACATACCTTGACCGGGGAGGTTGACGCCATCAAGGAGCGTACGCTTGGCATGGAGCTCTTCGCCAGGAAGCCCGATTACGAGACCGCTACCGATCCCATTGTTCGCGTCACCGCCGGAGAGGTGCGCAAGCGCCTGGTGCAGTATTATCAGGAACCAGACCACGCCAACGAACTGCACATTACCTTGCCATCAGGTTCTTATGTCCCAACCTTCGGCGGACCGGGTCTGCCGCCCGGCATTCAAGCGCTTGCAGAGGAAGACTTCCCTGGCGCGGCAGCCAGCCATGCCATGGAGCTTCGGCAAGAGGAACCGTTCAGTCAGGCTCTGCCAGGCGCTTCCGGTGCGCGGCTCGATCCGTCGGACCTGAAGGAGAACGAACCGGATACTCAAGCTGAAAGCGCCCACGATGGAATACCAAAAGCTCAACAGCGGCAGCATTGGCGAGCCATCGCAGTGCTGGGCATAGGCATCGGAGCTGCTGCGGTCTTAGCCGCAGCTTTCCTGGTTCTGTGGCGAGCGCCTCAATCGCCCATCGACTTCTTCTGGCATCCGTTCTTAAGCCAGAACCAGCCGGTGCTGATCTCTTTGGCCGATCAGTCGCAGGACAGCATTGCTCTCCGCGATCCCGATAACCCATCCCAATTGACCTCGTACGGCACGCCTGCGGTAAAGAACGCCTTCCTCACGGTTGCATTAGACAATGTTTCTGCCGCCGAGAAGGTAATCGAGCTGCTGGTATCAAAACACAAACAAATTTTGCTCAAAGGCGAAGCTACTACAGATATGACCGATCTGCGCTCAGGGCCAAGCATACTTATCGGAGCATATGACAACGCCTGGACGTTAAGGGCTTTAGCCCCCATGCGGTTCCGATTCACTCGCGAACCGGGGTGGATACCCCGTATCACTGACACCAAATCTGCGAACAGGCACTGGGAACTTACTCCAGCGGAAGGGAGCACCGGCGCATACACAGGCTATGGGATCGTGGCGCGATTCACGGACAGTAATACCGGAATGCCAACGGTCATCATTGCAGGCCTTGGAAGATGCGGTACGCTCGCGGCTGGACAGTTTGTCACCAATGACAATAATCTGCGGGAGCTGCAACGCCAGGCACGGTCCAACGGCAATAAGGACAACATTGAAGTGGTGCTAAGCACACAGGTTGTGGACGGCCAGCCAGGCACCCCCAAAATTGAAGCCGCCTATTTCTGGTAGCGCCCCGGCTTAGCTAGAGCAATCGCTTTCATCTCAAAGCGCCGTCGTTATATTCGATTGTCAAAGATCCGAGATCGCTTCCTATGTTTACCTATTCGACTCTGCGAAGATGTTCCGATTGCGTCTGAGACGCGAGTACGCTTTTTAGGCGTACCCCTATGTGCCATGGCTTCCCGCAGGTAGCTGGTGCGCAAGATTGACTCTCCCATAACTTCCTTACGTGGCCCCCCCGCTGAGAAATGGTTAGCCCCGGACAACAATCGTGTAAATCATGATCGGCGAACAAAGGGAGGCCAAGAGGCCTCCCATCGCTGCATTGCAGCGTGATTTAAGAATATCGAACCGGCACAAACTACACTGCCACTTTTCCCAAAGATTTATTTCCTTTGGTTTCAATGAGACACGTGGTTTTTCTAGTCTGCGCCCTCTTGACATGATTTTGTGCCGGATGCGTGGCAATCTTCATGCAATTGCCCTGCTTCCCGATGGTTGACGCGCGCGCCATCAGCTTTGGCGGCACCAGGATGCTGCGTGGCTTCTGATCTGGATTTGCGGCCAGCTCCAGCGCACGCTCGCCCGCAATCCGCCCCAGCTCGGCGGTTCCGTGGTCGATGGAGCTGAGCGGAATGCGCAGGTAATCGGCGTAGCGCAGGTTTCCGCAGCCGATCAGAGCGACGTCCTCGGGCACGCGCAGCCCGGCGTGAAGAACCGCGTCGATCGCGCCCAGAGCCGTCTGGTCGTTGTAGCAGAAGACGGCATCGGGCATGGCGTTTGAACCCTTGAGCCGCAGCAGCTCCTGCATGGCGACGAAGCCCTCGCGGTCGCCGATCTCCTCGACGCGCTCCTTGAGCACCACCAGCCGCTCGTCTCTGTGCAGATAATGCCTAGCAAGAGCGTTCTGGTAGCCCACCAGCCGGTTGAGCGCGGTGCTCGTATGCCGGGTGCCGATATGAGCGATGCGCTTGCGGCCCAGGTCGATCAGGTGGCAGGTGGCCATCTCTCCCACCATCACGTCGTCGGAGCCTACGAAGTTCGCGCCCAGGTGCGGCAGGTTGCGGTCGAAGAGCAGGAAGGGAGTCTTCTCTTTTGCCGGATCGTAAAAACTCCGCGTCGATTGCGCCTGGCACGAGGCAATCAGCAGCACGTCGATGCCGCGGCGCAGCAGGGTGCGGATCTCCTGCCGCTCCAACTCCGGATCCTCCTCCGACGAGGAGAGGATCAGCGCCCGGTTGCTCTCGCGCAGCACGCCGCTCAGCGAGCGGGCAAACTGGGCGAAGAACGGATGCACCAGGTCGGGGACCACCAGTCCTACGGCGTAGGTCTTGCCGCTGGCCAGCCCGCGCGCCAACATGTTGGGCTGATAGTTCAGTTCCTTCAGGCGTGCGAGTACGCGCTGGCGCGTCTCCGGGCCGATGTCCGCATTGCCGCGCAGAACCTTCGAGACCGTGACCGTCGAGACGTCCAGATCGCGCGCGATATCTTTCAGTCGAATTGCCATAGGCGCCTTACCAATTCTATGAAAGCGGCTCGGTTGCCGCCAACATTCCTGATAAGGCTGATCCTATTCCTTTTTGCCCCTGTCGTAGACCATGGCGTCGAAGCGGTGCCGTGTGAAGAAGCCGTAGCGGGCATATAGGTTGACGGCGGAGCGGTTGGCTTCGGAGACGGTAAGCGTGATGGCCTTGGCCTGAGTGCCCGCGAGGCGGCTCACCGCGTGAGTCAGAAGCGTAGCTCCGAGAGCGTGGCCCTGCCATGCTTGCGCGATGCAGAGCTGCGTAATATGGGAGATCCCGACGCCGACGCGCGACGCCAGCAGCAAGCCCACAAGGTTTCCCGTGCCTTTATGCCGTAAAACCCAGGACTGATCCGCAGCAAAGACTCCGCAGCCGGGAAAGCGGATGATGTTGTGCAGGAAACGCTGCGAGCCGTGAAGGCTGCAATACTGGTCGTTGATGGAGGCGTCGATGTGGCCGGTATAGGCGTCGTGAATCAGCGCGGCGGCGGCCTCGTAGTAGTCTTGCGACCAGGGCAGAATCTCAAGCTCGGCAGGCAGGTTGCCGCTGAACAGCGCCGTCCGCGCCGGAAGATCGAGCTGCATGAACAGGCGCGGGTAGACGGCGAATCCCGCCTCAACGAACGGCTCGTCGAGAGCGCCTGCGTCGTAGAGCAGCAGTTGCGATTCGATGCGGTCGATGCCGGGCGTCGCGGTGAGCAGCTCAAACAGATGCCGCAGCAGTGTCACCGTGGAATGCCGCGCCAGCGTCGCGTTGCCGCGCTCGGACCACGCATCTCCGATCACGGCCTTGTGTCCCTCGTAGACAGCGAAGCAGTAGCCGTAGATGCGGCCATGATCGAGTGCGACGAATCCGGGCAGGATGCGCGAGTCGAGATATTGCAGCAGAAGCTCCGTTGCGGAGTGGTAGTTCCAGAGCAGGCGCTCCTCCCAGGCGAGTGCCTCGGCTTCGAGCAGTGGACGAAGCTCGCGCGCGGTGAAATGCCGCAGATCAAGAATCTCGAGTTGGGTGGTAACAGAGTCCATGCCGAAAGGCCGCTTCCGTAGAGATTACATCGCGGGTGCCCCACTCCTGACGGTTTTATCGTCATGGGTGGGGGGATGCCGGTGGCAAGAAGACCCCACCCATGCGCGAGAATGCCGCGCATGAGTGGGGCACCCAAAGTATCGCTGGTTCCATAAACTACTACCGCGCTTCGACGCGGTAAACGTCAACTCCCTGCACGTCGTAGTTAAACATCAGTTTATAGACGCGCCCGCGAAGGTAGCGGTCGAAAGTAGCGGTGTCGCTGTGCCGCAGTACCAGGATGTGGCTCTCTGCCGGAACGCCGTCCGTACAGTAGTGAACGATGGCTTGATTGCGATAGAAGGTAAGTCCGTAGTCGAGATCGCGCCGCACGCCTTCAACGGCAACGGTCTTCACCTCGGGGGCCTGCTCGTGAATCTCGCGCGCCAGCGGACGGGCGGAGTAGTTGAGGTCAAGATCCTTGCCGTGAAAGCCGAGCAGGAAGATTACGCTGGCCACAATCGGCACCAGCGTGGCCGTCGTAAGCTGCCGGATTCCCCAGCGGCGGACTATATAGAGCACCACGCCAGCCGCCGCCAGAGCCGCGATCGTCGCAGCCGTAAGCCACGAAGCCGATGGGACAAGCGTTCCGTACCACATGTGCTGGGGCGAGAGCGTAAGCACAAAGACCAGAATCGCCGAGCAGGCCGCGTGCATCCAAAGCAGCCTGCAGGAGAGTCCGTTGCGCTGACGGCGATTAAGATAGTCGGCGGCAAGGATCGTAATCGGCGGCAGCGACGGCAGAATGTAGCCCGGCAGCTTGGAGCCGGAAAACGAGAAGAAAAGAATCGGGAACAGCGCCCATATGACCAGAAATTCCGGAAAGGCGTCTCCGGCGCGGGGATGGCTGAGATAGTGCCGCGGACTGCGGCGGGCGCGCCACTCGGCCAGCGACATGGCGCAGGAATCGACCATGGCGCGCAGGCCCAGCACGGTCCACGGCATCAGGCCGAGGACGAGAACTGCAAGGTAATACCAGATGGGCTGATGATGCTGGAAGCGGTTAGTGGCAAAGCGCTCCAGATTGTGCTCGAAGAAGAACTCGCGGTAGAAGTTCGGGTTCTTGAGCTGAACCGCGATGTACCACGGGAGCACCATCGCGAAGTAGAGCAGCAGCCCCGGAATCCAGATAGAGCGGCGGAGAAGGCTCCACTCCCGGCGCAGGCCCGCAAAGAGAATAAGGATGCAGAGAGCCAGGAACGGAGCCACAGGCCCCTTGGCCAGCGTGGCTGCTCCAACAAAAAAGTAGATGTCGATGAGCCAGAACTTGCGGTCGGTCTCGTACCAGGCGTACCAGCCGAGCATCCCCATGCAGAAGGGCGCGGCCAGTTGCATGTCGGTGGAGGCTCCGCGCGCGAAGCT
The DNA here is from genome assembly GCA_009781125.1 of Acidobacteriaceae bacterium. The sequence goes on from WQYS01000024.1 coordinate 12,223, forward strand.
GACGATGCCGGCGCAGGAGGCCGTAATAATCGCGGCGTCCAGATGGCCTCCCGGACGGAAGCGCCGCATGTGGAGAAAGATCAGGACGATTAGAAAGAAGGTTGCCGAGGCCGAGGGCAGCCGGGCGGCCCAGTCCGAGACGCCGAACTCGCGGAAGAAGCCCATCGCCCGCCAGTAATAGAGCGCGGGCTTTTCCAGCCAGGGTTTGCCGTGAAGGATCGGCGTAACCGTCCCCGCAACCAGACAGTGCCATGCGTTGCGGATATCTTCGCCGCGCGGACTGCGGGGGAAGCCTGTCGTATGAAGCTCGTGGCATGTGGACTCATGCACGGCCAGCATCTCGCGGGCAATCTGCGCGTAGCGCGGCTCGTCGGCGCCTACCAGCCCGACCTTGTCGCCACCGGCGAAGGGCACAAGTCCGTAAAGCAGCAGAAAACCGCTGACGGCAAACAGAAAGATCATCTCGCGCGCGGCGACGCCCTCGGGCCGCCGGGCATAACGCATCAGCCACGCGCGCACGGGACCGTAGCGTGACACCCCTGCCGTCGTGCCTGTGGATTGTTCGAGATCGGTCATTGGTTCCGTCGTGCTAGACAAGTCTAATCGAGTCCGTTGCGAAGTTGGGGAAGAATCCTCTCAAGAGCTGTGTTCAGAGGACCGTCAAGCGTGCATCCGCTGGCCGAGCGGTGTCCGCCTCCTCCGAAGGCTTCGGCAACCCGCGCCACATCCACCCTGCCCTTGCTGCGTATGCTGAGGCGAAACTGGTTGGCCGAGGGAACCTCACGAAGGAAGACAGCCGATTCGATGCCAACGATGCCGATCAGATAGTTCACGATGCCTTCGCAGTCCTCGGCTGTGCCTCCTGCCTTTTCCATTTCATCATGAGTGATCCAGCTCCAGGCAACCGGGCCGTCGCACTGAAGGTTCCCGAGCGATGCGGCCAGCACGCGCATCCGGCTGACCGGTTTCGAGAGATAGATGTCGCGGGCGATGGCTCCGGGATTGGCTCCGCACAGAGCGAGATCGCGTGCCATGGCAAAGGTCTCGGCGGTGGTCGTGGGGTAGGTGAACGAGCCGGTATCGGAGAGAATGCCCGCATAAAGGCAGGTCGCCATCGTGGCTGTGATCTCGGCTTTGGCCGCGCGGGCAATCTGATAGACCATGGCGGCGCAGGCGCAGGCGTCCTCGTCGATCCAGTTGAGATCGCCGAAGTGCTGGCCGCTGGCGTGGTGATCGATGTTGAGAAGGATGCGGCCTTCAAGCCCCTTCAGACCGGTGCGGGCAATGCCGTCGCACTCCAGCAGAATCGCCGGGACTGCCGCGTCGGGAACGATCTCCGCAACCGAATCGGCTATACGGATGCGCTCGGCTCCGGGAAGGCTGCGGTAGACAGCCGGAACCGGGTCGGCGAAGATGATGTCGGTGCGAGCCCCCAGCTGTTCGAGAAGCTCGGCGAGTCCGAGCGCAGAGCCGCAGGCGTCTCCATCGGGACGGGCGTGCGAGGTGACGATAAATCTCGGGTGCGAACGCACGGCGTTCAGAAACGCGGCGATGGCGGCTTCCGGACTCATAGATTCTCTAGATTTCCGCGTTTTTCCTGATCGCGCTGCTCACGCTTATGGATGCGGTCGAGCAGCTCGTCGATGCGGTTGTTCATCTTCTCGGTGCGGTCGGTGGCGAAGGTAATGACGGGCACATGATGGACGCCCATGCGCTCACGCAGCTCGGAGCGGATATAGAGCCGTGCGGCCATCAGTCCCTCGAGCGTTAGCTGCTCTTCTTCTTCCGTGCCTTGCACGGCCACGTAGATGCGGACGGACTTGCCTCCGGGAGCCATCACCACATCGGTGACGTAGCAGGGGGCGATGCGGGGATCGGAGAGCTCGCCTTCGAGCATGGCTCCGACCTCCTCGGAGAAGGTTTGGACGACTCGGCTGCGGTGATGATCTCGTGCTCTTTGTTCTGGCATAGGCTACCGATAAACTCTGGTGAACACTTGAGGATATCAGAGTCCATAGCCATCAGGAAAACGATTCTCTGGCGGTCAAATCACACTCGATACGGTACATTCCTCCTAAATTAACGTTGTGCATGTTTTCTCTTGACAGCCGCAAGGAATGCCTTTTATCTTTCAGAAAATACAAAAGCA
>WQYS01000025.1 GCA_009781125.1 Acidobacteriaceae bacterium
CTACGTTCGATCCGGTCGAAACAACGATGGCGCCGGTCAGCGGAACCGTCTGCGCCAGCGAGATGGCCACGTCGCCGGTTCCCGGCGGAAGGTCGAGGACGAGGAAGTCCAGCTCGCCCCACTCCACCTGATGCAGAAACTGGCGGATGATCTGATGCAGCATCGGTCCACGCATGACCAGCGGCTTGTCACCGGGCGAGATCAGCCCGATCGACATGAACTTGACTCCATGCGCGAGGATCGGCTCGATACGGTTCTCGCCCACGATGTTCGGCTGACGCGAGACGCCGAGCATGGTCGGAACGTTCGGCCCGTAGATATCGGCGTCCAGCAGGCCGGTCTTATAGCCCTGCTTCGCCAGCGCGATAGCCAGGTTGACGGCCACGGTGGTTTTGCCCACGCCGCCCTTTCCGCTGCCGATCGCAACGATGTGTGCCACTCCGGGCAGAGGCTGCGGACCTTGCTGATTTTGCGGCGCTGCTCCCATGTGTCCCATAAATAATCTCCTGGTTCTATTTTCTCGCGGTGGGACTAGACGTGCCACTCGGGAGGCAGAGCGGCGCGCAGTTCGCGCGAGCGCTGCACCTCTACCGCGCGCAGCTCGCGGCGGCGGCCCGCGTCGGCGTAGCGGCGTCTCTGATGACCGGTCTCCGGCATAATCTGCGGAACGGCGATGCTCTTGCCATTCTTATCCACGGCGACAAAGGTGATGTAGGCGCTGGAGACATGGCGCAGCTTCTGCTCGCGCACGTCCTCGACCATCACCCGCACGCCGACCTCCATGGAGGTTCTGAAGGCCCGATTCACGCTGGCTTTGAGGATCAGCAGCTCGCCCACTCTGACCGGCGAGACAAAGTCCAGATGGTCCATCGAGGCCGTAACCACATGGGCGCGGGCGTGACGGCTGGCCGCCATCGCTCCGCAGAGATCGATGTACTGCATCAATCTGCCGCCGAAGAGATTTCCCATGGAGTTGGCGTCCGACGGCATAATAATCTCCGAGCGCTCGGACTGCGACTCGGCCACGGTTCTGGTTGCGATCTGGTTATCGGTATTGTTATCCACAAGTTCAGTGTAATAAATTGCCATCGGATTCTCTCGGAGCAGTAGATGTTTCGATGAGCGAGAACGATCCCTCCTACACCTTGTTTGAATGAAAAGGCGGCAGGATGACAAAGAAGAAGAGGGCTGCTATGTGAGAAATGCAGGTTAGCTCCCCGGCGCAGACGCTACACTGTTTCCATGCTTGATGAATCCGCCTTCCGCCGCGAATCCTATGACGCGCTCGAAAGCCTGAAGCAAGTCCTCATCCGCACCGAAGAGCGGACGCCCATCTTCGAGACCGAAGAGAAGGGCGGTGTTCTGAACGTGCTCTTTGAAGACGATGACAGATTTGTCTTTACGCCCAACACGCCCGTGCGCCAGATATGGATCTCGGCACTCTCGACCAGCTACAAGCTCGAATGGTCCGAGCCGGAAAAGGCGTTCATCCTGCCGAAGACCGGCGAGAAACTGCAACCCCTTACCGAGCGGCTCCTGCGCGAGCGCCTGAGCGATCCATCCATCACCCTCTGCTGAATTTTGAAGATGCCCATTCCAAAGACCCTGTCCGTAGCCATGATTGCCATGAACGAGGAGGCGAATCTGCCCCGCACCCTCGCCAGCGTTCGCTGGGCCGATGAGATCGTCGTCGTCGACTCCGGCTCCAGAGACCGCACTCTCGAGATCGCTCAGTCCTTCGGAGCCAAGACGAGCTATCACGACTTCGGCGGACACGGCGAGCAGAAGAATGTCGCTCTCGACCTGTGTACCTGCGACTGGATTCTGCTGCTCGATGCCGACGAGGTGCTCACGCCCGGCTTGCAGGCGGAGATTCGCGCCGTCCTCAGCGGCGAGCCGAAGTATGACGCCTACTGGATTCCACGGCTCAATCTGATCTTTGGCCGCTGGATCCGGCATGGAGGATTTTATCCGGACCACAAGCTGCGTCTTTTTAAGCGTGGCACGGCCCGGCTGAGCGAAGGCGTCGGCCCGCACTCGACTCCGCAGTTCGACGGCCCCAAAGGCAGGCTGAAGCACGACATGCTGCACTACGCCTATCCCAGCCTGAGCATCTACCTCGAACACATGAACCGCTACAGCTCCGAGATTGCCCAGCTTCTGTATGCAAAGGGACGCACCAGCAAATCCATCTTTGCCCTGCTGTGGAATGCGGTGGCCAATCCGGCGGCTACGTTTGTCTATAACTATTTTTTCCGGCTGGGATTTCTGGATGGCCGCGAAGGCCTGCTGCTGCACCTGAACCACTCGGTATACATCCACTGGAAGTTCATAAAAGCATGGTGGCTGACGCAGGGGAAGGACTCTGACTAGAGTCTGTTGATATTTGCAGTAGAGCTGATCCATCTTCGAGTTGTCATCCTGAGCGTAGCGAAGGACCCCCGTATTTTTCTTCCTTGACTTCAGTGTCGTCAGGAAAAGCAATAACGTTCCAACCTAGCACTTTCCACGAAGTTCTTCGCCACTCCAGGCAAAATGCGGGGGTCCTTCACTTCGTTCAGGATGACGGCATCATGGGATGCCACGGCTCAACGGCAAATATCAAATGCTCTAAGACAATCAGACACCGTTGATATACTTAACACTTGATGCCACCGATTCGCGTTCTTCTCGCCAAGCCTGGCCTGGACGGCCATGACCGTGGAGCTAAAGTTGTTGCGCGCGCGCTGCGCGACGCCGGCATGGAGGTCGTCTACACCGGCCTGCGCCAGACACCTGAGATGATTGTCTCCGCCGCCGTACAGGAGGACGTTGACTGCATCGGCCTGTCGATCCTCTCCGGCGCGCACAACGTCATCGTTCCGCGCATCGCCGCGCTGCTCGGCGAGCAGAAGGCCGGCGACATCCTGCTCGTGGTCGGCGGAACCATCCCCAACGAAGACGTGCCGCGCTTGAAAGATAGCGGCGTTGCGGCGATCTTCGGACCCGGAACGCCTCTGGAGACTACGGTCCAGTTCATACGCGAGAACGTCAAGCCGCGCAAGATGCTTGTCAGCTAATCGCCCCGCCGTAGTAGCTTATGAGACGACCGCGGCAAACCGTTTCGCATACTTTGCGGGCAGCGGACGCCGCTTCATCGCTCGATCCACTACCACGTGCTTCGTCTCGCCTTCGCACAGCACGAGATCGTCGGCGCAGCGGATGACTCGGTAACCAAAATGCACGATTGGGCCTCTGGCGGCAAGCAGACGGGTCTCGATCACGATGTCGTCGTCATAGCGGGCAGGCGCGCGGTACCTCGCCGACGCCTCGACCACGGCGATGCCAAGCCCGTCCTCCGACTCCATCTCCTTGTAGCTGAAGCCGAGCGAGCGCATGAAATCCACGCGCCCAACCTCGAACCACACCAGGTAATTCGCGTGATAGACAACGCCCATCTGGTCGGTTTCGGCGTAACGGACGCGCACGTGGGACTGGCTGACGGCGGGACCTGCGGCAACGGCTTTGCTCATGGATTCAGTCTATCGAAGTCTAGCGAAGTCTATCGAGACTCCCAGAGCGGCTTTCGTTTTTCCAGAAACGCGGTGATACCCTCTTTGAAGTCGTGCGTGCTGCGCGCCTCGGCGTTGGCCGACAGCGCGCGTGTAATGGCGGCATCGAGCCAGGCCTTGTTCTGCGCTGCCATTAGCTGCTTGGTGGCGCGGATGGACTGGGGGCTGTTCGCCTTCAAGCTGTGGCCCACGAAGTGCGCGTGCGCGACCAGTTCGTGCGTGGGGACGACAGCGTTAATCAGTCCGAGCTTCGCCGCCTCCTCGGCCAGCAGCAGCCTGCCCGTGAGAAGGAGGTCGCGCGCCAGCTTGTCTCCGATCTGCAAGGTGAGAAACGCCGAGACCAGCGCCGGAACAAAGCCGATCTTCACCTCCGTGAAGCCGAACTTTGCCGCCGGCGAGGCAAAGGTGAGATCGCACAGCATCGCCAGTCCCATGCCTCCGGCAACGGCTGCGCCGCGCACGATGGCAATCGTCGGCTTAGGAAGTTCGTACAGCGTGCGAAAGAGCCGCGCCATGCGCCGGGCGTCGGCCTCGTGCGCCGATTGCGGTTGCGAAGCCATTATCTGCAAGTGTTCGAGGTCCAGCCCGGCGCAAAAGACATCGTCCGCTCCGGCCAGCAGCACCACGCGGGCATGGTTGGCAGAGACAGAGCTTTCCAGCGCCGCCGTCAACTCGTCCTGCATCTGCGGAGTCAGGGCGTTGCGGCGCTCCGGGCGATTGAGCGTGATGGTTCTGATGCCGTCCTCTTCGTTCACCAGAATCGTCTTGTAGTTCACGTCTGCTCCCGCGGCTGAGTGGTTTAGATGGCACAAAAAGCGGGAGCGGCCAGGCCGGTCTCCGGACAGGCTCTATGGACGGACGCTGTCGGGGCCTTCGCCTGGCTGGCGAGTGATCGTGAGCGGCCTCTGCAAACTGAAGGCAATGACAGACTCGGATGGAATCACGATGTCCTTGTTTCCCGTCAAACCGGCACCGGCCGTACCTGCGCCAGCGCCAGCCAGAGCGCCGATGGCAGCTCCCTTGCCGTGTCCGGCGATGCCGCCGATCAGCGCGCCGACACCGGTGCCGCCGCCGATCAGCGCCGCGCTGCGCTTGCCTTTGCCCGACTCCTGCTTCAAGTAGGCGCTGGTGGTCACGGGCTGGCCGCCGATGCGGTTTACCTGAATGGCCAAGTCTCCCTCGCCCTTGAACCTGCCCCGCCCCTTCGCGGCAACGACTGTGCCCCGGACCGGCGTTCCCCGGCGGAAGACCACGGTGCCGTTCCTCGTCGAGAGCGCCGAGGCCAGCGTTCCTGAGAAGGGATCGCCAACGTTGTTATGCTTCGCGCTGATCTGCTGTGTCAGCACGACCGACACTCTCGCTCCTGACGGGATCGTCAGCGTGATGGGCTGCGACGGTGGAGGCGGAGTCTGAGGGGCTGGAGCCTCAGCTACCGAAGCTGGTTCTGGCTCTCCGGCTGGCGCTGGAGCCGGTGCTGCCGCTGGCGCAGGCGCAGGTTGCACCTGAACAGGCACGGCAGCAGGTTGACTCGGCGGCGCGGGCGCTGCTGCCTGCTGCGCTGAAGGCTGTCCGGATTGTCCGGCAACATTACCAGCAGCAGCGGACGGCGAAGACCTCCTGCAACCGCCGCTAAAGATCACAAACAAAGAAACGACCGCAGCCAAAGAAAGAGTAGAAAACTGTTTTATATGCATGTCCCATCCTCCGGAACCGTTTCATACGTTATAGATTCTGGCTCCGTACAAAGGATTCCCTTTGTATAGAGCCTCTTTCCACAGCGCTGGTTGCTCTGAAGCATATTTGTAATGGTTGCCTCCATAATTTATTTGGGGGTACAATAAATTTATGCGCACGGTTGTTGAAACTCCCGCGTTCCAAAAGCAGGCCGAAGCGGTATGGAGTCAGGAGGAGCGCTATGCCTTCATCGATTGGATCGCCGCCAACCCGGATGCAGGAGAGGTGATTCCCGGTGCCGACGGTGCACGCAAGGTACGATGGGCGCGTTCAGGAATGGGCAAGCGGGGCGGAGTTCGCGTAATTTATTTCCACCTGGTCGAGGATGAGATGGTGTTGCTGGTCATGGTCTACACCAAAACTGCGCGTGACGACGTGAGGGTCAAAGAAATCAAGCGGAGCGTGAAATCATGAAGAATCTGAAAAATCTGGACATCAACAAGGTAGCCGTCGCTATCGAAAAAGATGCGGGACAGGCACTTCCGGGACTGCGTGAGTCGCTCGCAGAAGCTAAGGCGGGAAGGTTCGCCGCTGTGCACACGCCAGCTCAGATAGAAGCACACAGACGTGGCCGTCCGGTGGGCAGCACGCAGGCGGTCACGAAGGAAGCGGTCAAACTGCGTCTGGACGCCGATGTGCTGGCCGCGCTGCGCGCCAGCGGCGACGGATGGCAGACGCGCATCAACAGCACCCTGCGAGCGTCGTTGGCCCTCGGCGGCAAGCTGAAAGCCGCCTGAAGCCACTACAATAAACGCATGACTCTTCGAGCCTTCCGATTCATCGCGCTCACGCTGACACTGGCGGCGACTGCGTTCGCGCAGAGCCCGCAGGACCAGCAGAACCAACAAACTCCACCGGCTGCGGCAGCATCGTCAGAACTTCCCGACGCGCCCAGCAGCAGCAGCCAGGCCAGGCCTCCCGCCGAGCCGACCGGCCCTGCCGTGGTCATCGACACCAGCATGGGACGGCTCACCTGCAAGCTCTACGAGCAGCAGGCTCCCGTCACCGTGGCCAACTTCATCGGCCTGGCCGAGGGCACCAAGGACTGGACCGATCCCACGACGAACAAGAAGGTCCACGGCCAGCGCTTCTACGACGGAACCACCTTCCACCGCGTCATCCCCGGATTCATGATCCAGGGCGGCGACCGCGTCGGCGACGGCACCGGCGATCCCGGCTACTACTTCAAGAACGAGATCGACCCGGCGCTCACCTTCGACCGGCCCGGACGCCTGGCCATGGCCAACGCCGGCCCCGACACCAACGGTTCGCAGTTCTTTATTACCGAGGCGCCCAGCCCGGACCTCAACGGCGGCTACACCATCTTCGGCCAGTGCGACGATCACTCCGTCGTGATCGCGGCGTCGATCGCGCGCGTCAGCCGCGATGCGAAAGATAAGCCGGATACGCCGGTCACCATCGATCACGTCACCATTGTCCGCGACGGCCAGCCGATGCCGCCCGCGCCAGCAGCGACAACTCCGGCTCCTGCCGCCGAACCGGCTCCGCAGGCAAAGCCGCAAAGCTAACTTCAAACTGCTAAGGAGAATCAGAGAAAAATGCCAGCTAAACCCGGCGTCTACGCCACCTTCAAAACCAGTCAGGGCACCATCGTTGCCGAACTCTTCGAGAAGGACGCTCCCGAAACCGTCGCTAACTTCATCGGCCTGGCCGAAGGCTCGAAGGATTGGACCAGTCACAGCAAGAAGGGGCCCAAGCTCTACGACGGCACCATCTTTCACCGCGTTATTCCCGACTTCATGATCCAGGGCGGCGACCCCGAGGGCACAGGCATGGGCGGTCCCGGCTACCGTTTTGCCGACGAGACGCGCGGCTCGCGCCACGGCTTCCAGGAAAAGGGCAAGCTGGCCATGGCTAACGCCGGGCCGAACACGAACGGCTCACAGTTCTTCATCACGGTCGCGCCCACGACATGGCTCACCGGCAAGCACACCATCTTCGGCGAGGTGGTCGAAGGTTACGAGATCGTCGAGAAGATCAGCAAGGTGGCCCGCGACGGCATGGACCGCCCGCGGACTCCTGTTGTTCTTGAGTCGGTCACCATCGAGCGCGTCGCGTAATTGAACGCATTCACAAGAAAGCCCGCTCCTTGAGCGGGCTTTCTTGTGCCTGATGCTGCGTAGATTTTAGCGGTGCTTCCTCTTTGCCGTCTTCTTCTCGATTGGCTCCGGACGCGCCTCGGCAGCGGTCTGAGTTCCCGGCTCCAACACGCGGCGAACCGAATTTCCTTCAAGCCGGTACGTCTTCAGAATCGTCTGCCCCGGCTCGATTGCTCCTGTCACCGGATCAGGCACGACCACCGGAGCCCCCGCCGAAAGCACGCGGAAGCTGAAGGTTGGAGCATCGGTTCCCTTCCCCGGATTGACTTCGAGCGGAAGATACCCCATGAAGTTGCGCTCGCGCAGAGCGGTCTCGTAGCGATGCTTCTTCGTGTTCCACGTAAAGACGCGAACCTGATCGAAGTCATAGGCGAGACCAGCCTTGTACGGCCCCAGCACCGTGACGTAGATGGGAACGTTCTTGTCGTCCTGCGGAGCATCCGGGTCGTTGACCGTGGTCAGCACGTAGGCTCCGACCATGCGCTGCCCCTCGGAGTAGCGGCTGACGGCGTCCGGCACATCGATGTCCATCATGCGGCTGTACAGCCATCCGGTTTCGCCCCTGGAGTCGCGGACCAGCCACCAGTCTTCCATCACCGGAGGCCCAGGCGGCGCAGCCGAAGCAGCCGGACGCTGACCCGGCGGAAGCGGCTTAGGCAAGGTCGCTCGCTTGAGCAGCTTCAGCTTCTCGCCTTCGGCCAGGCGGAAGAGCCGGTCCGTATCGCGGCCCGGGCGCGAGTGCAGATACACCTCGTCGCGGGTGACGGCAGGGGCAACCACGGAGTCGTTCCAATGCTGCTGCCGCAGAGCCGCAAACTGGTTGAAGACATCCTGCGTAGCGACGGCCTTCTCGTCGATCCAGCCCTGCGCGCCGGCGGCGGTCTGCACCTTCAGAAAGCGGCGTCCACGCTCGACGACCTGGAGCTTATCGCCATTCTGCACCGTAGCCACGCGGTTGGAGACGGCGGCCACGCGGTCGCGCAGAAAGGTCTGCTTCGATGTAACGTAGACGTACTGCGCCGAAGACGCCTTGCGGTGACACCCGCTCATCGCAAGAGCACACACAACCACAAGCGGGAGCAGCACGCAAAACCGCGTCAGCCGCCAGCCGGATTGTCGCAAGATTGCCGTAGAACCCCACATCGTGCGCTATTTTGCACACCTGTTGTTTCCATCGTAATCAGCTACGGATGAGATGCAACCGCTTCCGCATAAAAATGAGCGCGGCTGTAACCAATCTGGCTACGGGGTCTAGTTGGCGTGAGTCGTGGCGATAGCGACCACGCCGGTCGAAGCCGTGTCTGACGTGCTGGCGTCTGGAAGCGGCACCAGCTGCCCCGGATAAATCGTGTCGATGGCGTACACGGTCAGGTCAGGGCCTCCAGATGCTCCAGCCAGAACATACGGAACAGAGGTATCGCTGGTAGTAGCCAGAGCCAGCGAGTTGACCCCATTGCCGCTTTCATAGGGGGAATGATCGAGCGGTGTAAGCGCGGAGTTCGTACCAATGGCGTAGCCGTTGATGTTTCCCTGCGTCCTGTCCGCCACGTACAAGTATTTGCCGGTGCTATCCAGCGTAACGGCGTAGGCTGCGCTGTTGGTCACGTCATTCGGCGGGCCCAACAGGTATGTTGGCGAGCCGCTCGAATCAATCTTGTAAACGATGACTCCGCCGCCGGTGCCGCTGCGCGCAATGTAGGCATAGGTGGATGTGTTGTCGAAGGCAACAGCATTGTCAGCCGCCGATGCTGAATTCGGAGATTGCGTGCCAGTTGCGGCGACTGCGCCTGTACCCTTGTTCAGGGTAAAGAAAGCATCGCCGGCGTTGCCCATCGCAGCAACAATAAACGTCCCCGAAGGAGATACCCGGACCATCATCGCCTGGGAAGGAACAGTCTGATCCGTGAAGAGTATAGGTATAGAATTTGCCAATGAAAGCGTGCCTGTACTCGTGTCGATAGTGAACTGGTCCAGGGCCGCATTCACGGTCTCCAGTGCAAAGAGCCACTTGCCGTCGGGAGAGATGTCCATGGAACTTACGATGGATGCGATCCTCAGGGTTCCCGTGCCTACCGTGCCGTTTGCGGCGATGGGATAAGAATAGATTCCGTCCGCCCCGGCCACGTACAGAGATGAGTTCGACGGCGCAACGGCCAGCGCTGTCGGTTCGAATGGAAGCGTGATCGGCAGACCGGTGATAGGCGTCAGCTTGCGCGTGCTGACAGCGTACCCGGAGAGCGTATATGTCTTCGTGCCGTCCGTATTCGTGGCCGAGCCGATGGCGTAGACATAGCTGTTTGACGTTCCCGTGCCGCCGGTTCCGCCCCCGGTGTCCGTCGTCTCATCGACAAAGAACCTGCCGCACCCATTCAATGCGCCCAGCGCCATCACGAAGATAAGCGCCAACCAGAATTTTCCGCTCGCCATTCTTTGTTTCATCCCAGGTCTTTCCTCTCCGCTTCCATCTTGACCAGAGAACAGCCCGCACACCTGCTATGCTGCTCTGCGGTCTCCGGTTATTATTCCGCGCACTGCGCGTATGCCGTACCTTTCATTGATTGAAGCCACCTGCGCTTTCATATACGCAGTCATTTCAGATGGCGACATCTCTTTGATTTCCTCATACAACTCTGCCCTGATCGCATTAAGCTCAACCTCAATATCGTCCGGTTTCTTCATCATCCAACACCTCCATGGGAGTACATATCGTAATTCCCTTATAGCCCTCGTTCAGGTTGATAAGTTCAGTCATACGCTTGGTTTTTAATTTATTAATATGCTGAAAATTGAACGAAAGTATGCAGTCAAGTCCGTGAAATGCGGCGATCGCTATATGTGTTCCATCCAGCAGATACTTTGAAGGAATTACTTTGTTCTGCACATAAAGCCTTGCCAGCCTGTTTGCCTCATCTTCAAAATCCAGTACGGTAATGCCATACTTCCCAATTGACGCCAGCATATCGGCCTGTTTGAGAACGGGCGCTTTTTGTAATTCAAAAGTCACATATTCCGAGGTGTAGCCTTCGTATTCGCCTTTACCTATTGCTTCAAACATACGAACCGTCGCGGCATGGCCGTCCCGGTCCGTATCGAAAAAATAGTTGAACATTGTCGTTTCCAAGTAAACGCGCAGTTTAGCCAAGATGAACGCCACCTTCTAATTTTGTCGCTATTTTACCAAACCTTGTAACATGCAAGGCTTTCCCGATCCGGGCAGCAGGAGTGTGAAGTATCCATCTGCCCTCATTTAGGGATGCCCGCGGTAAATTCATGAGTTATCAATAATCTGCGCATGTTGTCATCATTGCGTCTCGCCGGCGCCGCCATCTGTGCATGGATTGCCGTTGCACCCGGTTCGGCTCAACAGCCCCAGTCTTTGGACTCGGCCCGGGCCAAAACGTCTGCTTTTTCTTCACTGGAACATGGCGCACACCTGGGATTGAATACATCTGGGTATCCCATTCATGGTTGCCGCAGCGACTTTTATCGTGCATGAATGGGGTGGCGCAGATCCCACTCATGACGCGATACGGCCGCGTCATGAATGGGGTACCCAGTTCTTCTTAACTTACAGATGCAGTGCCTAGCTCAGGGTCTTTTCGCCCGGATGCCATGCGCACGGCGTGAGTTCTCCGGTCTGCAGCGCGTCGAGCACGCGCAGAACTTCCTTGGGATCGCGCCCCACGGAAAGGTCCGTCACGTAAACAAACTTGATGACGTTGCCGGGATCGACCAGGAAGGTCGCGCGCTGCGACACTCCAACCTGCGGATCAAGGATTCCCAGCTCGCCGCTCAGCTCGCGCTTGAGGTCGCTGAGCATGGGGAAAGGAAGGTTCCTGAGGCTGGGATGATGCGTGCGCCAGGCCTGATGAACGTACTCGTTATCGATGCTGCCGCCCAGAACCTGGCAATCGCGCTTGGCGAACTCGGCGTTCATCTCGCCGAAGGCCGCAATCTCGGTCGGGCACACGAAGGTGAAGTCCTTGGGCCAGAAAAAGTACAGCTTCCACTTGCCCGGATAGGACGCTTCGGTGATCTCTTTGAACGCCTTGGCTTCGTCCATCTCGGTGGAGATGGTAGCCGTCAGTTTAAAATTCGGGAATTTATCGCCAACCTGTAACATTCGTTTCTGTTCCTCCTCGTTGTATGTGCCTTAAGAACAGTTTACTCCTGCCGGGCGGAGAATCCGGTTCCGAGTTGTGTAGAGGAGCTTGCAAGTATAGTATCTATATTGTTGATACAGGAGCAGCCATGAAGACGACCGTCAAGATGTGGGGCAACAGCGCGTCTGTGCGCATCCCCGCCGGCGTGATGGAGGAGTGCGACCTGCGCATCGACCAAACCGTAAACGTGCGCGCTGTACGCGGGCGTATCGTGATCGAGCCGCTGCGGGAGGTGTCCTATGACCTCGATCAGTTGCTGGCTGACATGAAGCCCGAAACCTTCCACGAGGATGTGGACTTTGGACCTCCGGTCGGCAAGGAAGTCTGGTGATGGCTGCTGAGTACGTGCCGGATACAGGCGACGTGGTGTGGGTGCAGTTCGATCCGCAGGCGGGCCACGAACAGGCCGGACACCGGCCCGCTCTGGTGCTATCCCCGGCCAGCTACAACGGACGGCGCGGAATGATGCTGTGCTGTCCCATGACGACGCGCATTAAGGACTACGTCTTCGAGGTGGTGGCAAGCCGCGACCCTGATAGCGTGGTGCTCGCCGATCAGGTGAAGAATCTGGATTGGCGCGCGCGCAAGGCTACGCGCAAAGGCAAGGTTGCGCCCGAGGTGCTGGCCGACGTGCGCGCGAAGATCAAAGCTCTGCTTGGCACATAAAGAAGGAGTTCTGTTTTGAGTTCGACACACGGGGCCGCCGGCCAATTGAGCATTCGCCTTTCCGATATCGTTGCAGCGCGCGAGCGGCTGCGCGGCGCAGTCTATATAACGCCTTGTCCGGACTCGCGTGTGCTCTCCTCGCTCACCGGGCAGGATATTTTTCTGAAGCTCGAAAACCTGCAGATGACAGGATCGTTCAAGGAGCGCGGCGCTCTGAACCACATCGCTCTGCTGACGCCGGAGCAGGCCGCCCGCGGCGTCGTAGCCGCCAGCGCCGGCAACCATGCACAGGGAGTCGCTTATCACGCCACCAAGCGCGGCATCCGCTCGCTGATCGTGATGCCGCTGGCAACTCCGCTGGTCAAGGTGACAGCCACGCGCGGCTTCGGAGCCGAGGTCATTCTGCACGGCGCCAACTACGACGAGGCCTACGAAGAGGCGCGCCGCATCTGCGCCGAGCAGGAGATGACCTTCATCCACCCGTTCGACGACAGCGCCGTCATGGCGGGTCAAGGTACGATCGGGCTGGAGCTGCTCGAACAGGTTCCGGGCCTCGAAGCCGTGGCTGTGTCTATCGGAGGCGGCGGCCTGATCGGCGGCGTGGCCTGCGCGCTGAAGGAGATGCGTCCCGAGGTTAAGGTCATCGGCGTGCAGACCTCACGGCTGCCTTCGATGGCGATGGCCCGCGAGCAGCATCATCTGGTCACGGTCGATCCGGCCACGACCATCGCTGATGGCATAGCCGTGCGCCGCGCGGGAGATGTTACGTTCCCCGTGGTGGAAAAATACGTAGACGAGATCGTCACCGTCGATGAAGATGAGATCGCGTCGGCGATCCTCGTGCTTCTGGAGCGCGAAAAGACGCTGGCCGAAGGAGCAGGCGCGGCGGCTCTGGCGGCTCTGCTACAGAAGAAGACCTCTCTCAACGGAGCGCGAACCGCCGTCGTCATTGGCGGCGGCAACATCGATGTCACTCTGCTGTCGCGGATCATCGAGCGCGGCCTGGTACAGGACGGACGCATGATTCGCCTGCGCATTCATCTGCTGGACAAGCCCGGCGCGCTGGCCGATCTGACAAAGCTGATTGCAGACCATCGCGCCAACATAGTCGATACCATGTACAACCGCGCCTATTACGGAGTCAATCTAGGCAACACGACCATCGACATCACACTAGAAACGCGAGGTCGGGAGCAGGTAGAGAACCTTCTGTCAGCGCTGACAGAAGAAGGATACGAACACAGCCGCGTAATCTGAGAACCCGAACCCAATCGAACCATTTCCCGCATGTATAGCTGGATGAGATATGACAGAGATAGAATTTCCACAATGGCTAGACAAGACTGAGGAAAGCGATGTCGGTGTCATCACACTTGACGACGGCAAGAAGATGACCGCAGAGATTGCAAAGTTCGATGATGAGAGTGGCGAAGTTGTTCTCAATATCATCGACGGCCAGAGAGGTCTCGTCATCCCTGCCGACCGCATTGTCTCCTTCGATCCTCAGGAGCGCGCCACGCAGCCGTGGCCATACTCCGATCCCTGTCGGAATGGGTCTTCACCTTCGCGCTTAATCCTAATGGCGATGTTGTTTCTGAGTTGGATAGTGGGCAGCATACCTCTCTTCCTCACCCTGATAAATAGGCCCTATGGACTGCAAGAGGCATCGGTAATCTCCTACACGATCTTCGTGGTATTCTTCACGTTTGCCGCAACTAAAACTTGGCGTCCCTATATGTTCACGTGCCCCGCAGTCCAACCCCAGCTCGGACGTATGCTGTGGCGTCATCTTGGCTTTCTCGTTGTGCTTATTGTTATCCAAACTGCGGCGCTGGCAGCTCATCCATACTTGCCAGAATGGTGGAACACCGAAGGCAAAAAAGGAACCCCCTTTGAGGTTGTCCTGCTCTTTCTGTGTATCGGCGTCGGATTCGTTCAGATTTACACAAACCGGTCCCTTCTCGACCGCGCTCATCGAGAATTTTCCGAGTAACCTGTCTACCCTTTCGTGAATCTTGTCTGCTGCTTTTCCGCGTGGCGCTCGATGGCCAACTGGATCAGCCGGTCGATGAGCTGCTTATACTTCAGCCCCGTAGCATCCCAGAGCTTCGGATACATGCTGATGCTGGTGA
>WQYS01000026.1 GCA_009781125.1 Acidobacteriaceae bacterium
CGAGTGCTTCATGCTCTCGAAGATCGCATCTACCGCAGCCTCTGCTTTTGTTCTCGGTAGACCGGTACGCTCAACAACCCTCTGTATGAGATCCTGCTTTATCATTCTGGGCGAGCCGTCCTTGGGCTGTAAATTTTGGAAAAATAACGTTTAGCAGACCTTCTTAGTATC
Organism: Acidobacteriaceae bacterium; assembly: GCA_009781125.1. Next base: position 172 of record WQYS01000026.1, read on the forward strand.
GGATACTAGAAACTTGAAGCGAGATTGTCAACGGTGAAATGCTGCCAAGATCAAGAATCTAATGAGACAATGATCTAGAACGCTCCACCGCGCCCCGAATTCTGCCAGAATCGCCTTACCGGGAGCGGAAAATTGTTCGCAAAAGGAGACTAAACGGTTGGCAATTAAGAGCGACCGCTGGATACGCCAGCAGGCAATCAAGCACAACATGATCGAGCCGTTCAGCGAAAAACAGGTCCGCGACGGAGTGATCTCCTATGGCCTGTCTTCGTATGGATACGACCTCCGGGTCTCTGACGAGTTCAAGATTTTTACCAACGTCAACAGTGCGATTATTGATCCCAAGGGGTTTGATGAGCGCTCCTTCGTCAGCGTCACCGCCGAAAGCGTGATTATTCCGCCCAACTCGTTTGCGCTGGCCCGCTCGGTCGAATACTTCAAAATTCCCCGCGACGTGCTGACGATCTGCGTGGGCAAGTCAACCTATGCGCGTTGCGGAATCATCGTGAATGTGACGCCGTTCGAGCCGGAGTGGGAAGGGTTCGTTACGCTCGAAATCTCTAATACGACCCCGCTGCCGGCCCGTATTTACGCCAACGAAGGGCTCTGCCAGATTCTGTTCTTCCAGTCTGACGAGCCGTGCGAAACCAGCTACGCCGACCGGAAAGGGAAGTACCAGAAACAGCAGGGGATTGTACTGCCGAAGCTGTAAGGGTTCCTTTATCCGCAAGATTTCCACAACTTCCACACCTGTCCCAGCGTCTGTGCCGAATATGCGAAGAAGGCTTGGCTTGCTCTATGAAAAAGAGTACGTCTCCGCAGCGGCTTGGGCTGGTGGATAGTGATCCTCTGCGTCTTCTCGGATTGCAGACAATCGTCTCCGAGGGCTATCAGGCAGAGGCTGTGCCTCTCTCGGGGCTGGACGCGCGCAGTATCGCGGACTTCGACGCGATTCTCATCGACGCCTCCGGCATCGATTCTATCTTCGAGATGCTGGCGACCATCCACCGGCTGAAGCCGCAGACCCGCGTGATCGTCATCGGCGTGGACGAGGACAACGAGTTCATCCGCAGGGTGATCGGCTCCGGAGCCCGGGGCTACCTGACGCACACGGCGACCGAGGCTGAGGTCCGCATGGCGGTTGCCTGCGTTCTGGACGGGTCGATCTGGGCTCCGCGCAAGGTGCTGGCGCTGCTGCTGGAAACCCCCAACGCCAGACCGCTTACTCCGCCCCGGCTCACCGAGCGCGAGTTTCAGGTGCTCAACCTGCTGGCCAGCGGACAACCCAACCGCGGGATCGCAGCCAGGCTGGGAGTGGAGCAAAAGACAGTCAAGGCCCACGTCGGCAGGCTGATGCGGAAGATGGGGGTCGATAACCGCATCGCTCTGGTGATGGAGGCGGTCAGGCTGAATCTGGTGACGACGAGCTTTGCCACGGATAAGTAACTATTTTTGGGGTGTCTTTTGCACAAAGGTCTATAGACTTTCGTACTATTGTGCATTGTCGCAAAGTCGGTCAGAGTAAATGTTGCGCATCTATAAGACATTGATGCCTGGGAAAGGGGTTATAGAGAGGATGTCCTGACGCCCGTCAGGCGCTATCTCTATAATCCCGCTTTTGTTTTTAGAGTAAACAAGATGGTGTAAAACATTAGTGGTGACAAGCGGGTTCGTCACTTTTATCCTTAAAAGCACGGAGAACGTTGCCGCTGCTGAATCCTAAACTGACTAACCAACAGCCATTTGAGACGAGAGAGATAAACTAATGAAAATGAAAACGATATCGGTCTACGCGAGCGGACTGGCCATGCTGGCCTGTTCCCTGAATGCATCAGCGCAGCAGGACAAGGACAAGGCCAAGATACTGGAACGCCTGAACGCTGCAAGCACGGTTCTTACCGAGATCATGTCGGCTCCGGACAAGGGGATTCCGGCGAGCATTCTTGCGGGCTCCTCCTGCGTCGTGGTCATTCCCAGCTATAAGAAGGCAGCCTTCGTTGTCGGAGGGCAGTATGGACAGGGCGCCGCCACCTGCCGCACGCCGCGCGGCTGGAGCGCTCCGGTGATGGTGCAACTGAGCGGCGGCAGCTTCGGCTTCCAGATTGGCGGCCAGGCTACTGACCTGATCCTGCTGGCCATGAACGACCGCGGCTTGCAGGACATGCTTAAGAACAAGTTCAAAATCGGCGCTGACGCCAGCGCCGCCGCCGGACCGGTTGGCCGCACCGCCGCTGCCGGAACCGACTGGAAGATGAATGCCGAGTTTCTGACCTACTCGCGCAGCAAGGGAATCTTTGGCGGCATCAGCCTGGATGGCTCGGTGCTCTCGCAGAACCAGGCCGATACCATGGCGCTGTACGGCAACAACATCCCGTTCGAGACGATTTTGAAGGGAAACCAGCCGACTCCGGAGGAGGCGCAGCCCTTCGTGCGCTCGGTGGCGGAGAACTTTGTGAAAGCCCGGGATGAATCAGGCTCTAAAGCTGAGAAAAAATAATAAGACACAAAACTCATTCGAGCCGATGAATCTGAACCCCGCCGCCTAGGCGGGGTTCTTCATTGTAAATACAATAAAATCACCCTCCTGAAGACTCCCGGCATAACCTTTTTCAAAAACAACTGCAAAAATCTTTATTTTTTGTGGCGTTAAATGTCTGCGAAATACGGATTAACAGGTAGAAGAAAAAATTTCTTCTTAGCTCAACGGAGCCGCTCCCGGAACATCAGAGCCGATGGCTGGAACGGCTGTTTGAAGAGGCCAGTCTGTGATCCGGCAGACGCAACCAGAGAAAGGGATTTCCAATGAAAAAATGTATATTGGCACTTATCGTGTTGACCTGCCTGAGCACGGTTGCCTTGGCGCAGACGAAACATAAGACTTCCACGCATAAAGCTACCGCGCATAAAACTACCACGCATAAAGCATCCACGCATGAAACTTACACGAATGGTTCGGTTCCTGCGGCGGATCTCCCCAAGGCGCAACTCGGCGGGACGTTTCAGCTGTCGCATGGGGGAGGCACGTGGTTCAAGGGCGGGGGAGCGGACGTTGGCTTTCCTATTTTTTATCACGGGCAACCCATATTTAAGGGATATTTAGGCGGCGTGGTTGATCTCGGAATCTCTCATGGGTCAGGAGTTACACCGATGACGATTACTGTGGGAACTCGTTTCCAGTACAGGCAGCCGAAGTATGAATTCATCTGGGATGTGTTATGGGGAGTGGGGCATACTTCCGCGGGCGGTGGTGGTTTAGCGGTAGGCGGTAATCCAAACGGTGGTGGAGGGAGCACTAATTTCGCCTTTGGCTCCGGAGTTGGCTTGAACTACAAGATCAAACCGAACCTTTATCTCCGCGTGCCGAAGTTTGACTTTATGTATTCAGGTGGCAGTAGCGTGCGGATTGGATTTGGCGTCGTCTATAACTTCAAGAGATAGCTCGTCGACCTTTGCAGACACACGCAGGCCCCGGGTGTCCCACTCATGCGCGTTTTTTGCGCATGAGTGGGACACTTACCGGTTCATCCCACTCATGCTGCGATAAGACTGCGGCATGAATGGGGCACCCACTGTAAATCTATTTGAGAAACACTACACTAAAGACTTGAACAAAGTCATCCAGAGTGTAGTTCCCAGGGAGCGGGTCACCCTCCAGGCGCGAGCGGAGTTTGCGCTGGTGTGGCTGCTTGTCCACGGGATCGGCATTTTGCCGCGCGCGCTGGCTCGCTGCGCGGGCGCTGCGGTTGGATGGCTGGCCTATCATGCGTTGGGAAGGCTGCGGCGGGTCGGCCTCAGGAATCTTCAGCTTGCGTTTCCGGAGAAGACAACCTTGGAGCGCAGGCGCATTCTATGGCTTCTGTACCGGAATCTGGGCTGGATGCTGGCCGAGTTCTGCCTGATGCGCGGCTACTCGGCAGAGCGGGCGAGCAGGCTGATCCGCTACGAGGGACTCGAAAACTATCTGCGGGCGCGCGACCGCGGCAAGGGAGTGCTTGTGCTCACCGGCCATCTGGGCGCGTGGGAGTTGTCGAGCTTCTATCATTCACTGATGGGCTATCCCATGTCGATGGTGATCCGGCGGCTGGATAATCCGCTGGTGGACCGGCTCGTGAACGGGATTCGCTGCATGCACGGCAACCGGGTCATTCACAAGGACGACTTCGCGCGGGGCCTGATTGCAGCGATGCGCGCGGGCGAGACCGTGGGCTTTCTGATGGACACGAACATGACTCCGCCGCAGGGAGTGTTCGTGCCTTACTTTGGCGTGATGGCGTGTACCGCCTCCGGAATGGCGCGCGTCGCGGCCAAGACCGGAGCCGCCGTGGTGCCGGGCTTTCTGTTGTGGGAGGAGCCGGAAAAGAAATATGTGCTGCGCTTCGGCGAGCAGATCGAGGCCGTCGATACGGGCGATGCCGCGTGCGACGCCATCGCTAACACGGCGGCGTTTACGGCGGTGATCGAGTCTTATGTGCGGCGCTATCCGGACCAGTGGCTATGGATGCACCGGCGCTGGAAGACCAGGCCTCCGGGCGAAGAGGGAATCTACTGATGGCGACGATGCGAGAGGTAGCGAGCTGGGTTAACGCGGAGTGCAAAGATGCGGCTCCTGTAGTGATCACGCGGGTCTCGGGTCTTCAGGGAGCGGGCGCGGACGCGGTTGTCTTTGCGATGGATGCGCGTTCGCTGGCCGATGCGTTGGCGAGTCAGGCGGGAGTGATTCTGGCCAGTCGTAAGCTCGAAGCTCAGACAAAGGACTCGCGCGTGTTGTGGGTTGCCGATGCTCGATATAGCTTTGCGGTGGTTGGGAAACGTCTGGCGGGCAAGGGATTTTCAGCAGGCGTGCACCCGACGGCGGTGATCGGCGAGGGTGTGGAGATTGGCGACGGGAGCTGCGTCGGGCCGGGATGCGTGCTTGGCGAAGGCGTCCGGCTGGGTCGCGACTGCAACCTCGTCGCAAACGTGACGATCTACCCGGGAGCCGTGCTCGGCGACCGCGTGGCGGCTCAGGCCGGGGTGGTGCTTGGGGGTACAGGGTTCGGTTATGCGCGAAATCCCGAGACCGGCGAGTACGTTCTGTTTCCGCAGCAGGGCACGCTGGTGGTCGAAGACGATGTGGAGATCGGAGCCAACTCGACCATCGACCGGGGAGCGCTGGGAGAGACGCGAATCGGGCGCGGAACCAAGCTCGATAACATGGTGCATATCGCTCATAACTGCGTCATCGGCAGGAACGTGGTGATCGCGGCGCAGACGGGAATCTCCGGGTCGAGCGTGGTCGAGGACGGCGCGGTTCTGGGCGGCCAGGTGGGGATCGGCGAGCATGCGACCGTAGGCGAAGGCGTGATTCTGGGCGGCGGCGCAGGCGTGCTCAGCGGTAAGAAGATGCATGGCCGCGGCGAGGTGTTCTGGGGCAGGCCGGCGCGTCCGTTGAAAGAGTATCTGCGCGATCTGGCAAGGCTGAGAAAAGACCGGTAGCACGATAGTTCAGGTGCCCCATCCTTCGTCCGCCGATACATGAGCGGGTATCCTATGCTTTCTTTTCGGACGAAGGGTGGGAAAGTAAGATGCTCAATCAGGCGTCTTTTCCTTCCGGAACAGTGGTGAGTCGGGCCGTATACATTCTCACCCTTCGTCCGCCTGAACGGAACAGGATATCCTCCGGTCACATTGGCGGACGAAGGATGGGGCACCCGGTCATCTGCGTATTGTTATGGGCCGATGCAAACGGAGAGTGCGGTTTTTGAATCTAATCGCATATTGGAGTTCTGCACGCCTGTCCTGTACCTGTGTGTCTTGAGCGCTGAGCGCTTGCGCCGCTGGTTTCTCGATTCGGTTCCTGAGTAGATAAAAAACACGGGCTAAATCGGGCCCCGCGATACGGCTCTCGGAGGTGCGCCTGCACCTCGCAACTTTAGATGGGGCACGGGAATCATGTCGGATACCGGGACGCTACAGATCAACCATGTGTATCTGTTCCTGCTGTATGGGGCCGCCTGTCTGCTGTCCGGCGCTGCGGTGACCTTTGGCTTCATGGCGCGTTCGATGGCGAAGCTGAGGGTAGAACTCCAGTGGCGGGCGCAGGTGGACGAGCTGACCGGACTGCTGAACCGCTGGGCGCTGAAGCGGGTGGTCACGCAGGAGATGCAGCGTGCCCGCCGCTCCGGGCGCGAGGTGGCCATGCTGATGATCGACCTGGACGGCCTGAAGGCCGTCAACGACGCCAACGGACACGCCTGCGGCGACGTGGTTTTGCAGACCGTGGCAGTGGTGTTGCAGCAGACGGTTCGCGGACAGGATTCAGTGGCGCGCATGGGCGGCGACGAGTTTTGTGTGCTGCTTCCGGAGACCACGGGCTGCGAGGCGATGACCGTAGCCGAGCGGCTGCGCCGGGAGATCGAAGAGCTGGTGGTCCAGTACCGGGGTGAAATGGTTCGCGTGCGTGCGAGCATGGGCGTGGCATCGTCGTCGATCTCGGGACTGGCGTGGCAGGCTCTGGTGGACCACAGCGATCTGGCGCTCTATCGCGCCAAGAGAAGCGGCGGAGATAAGGTGGTCCTGGTTGGGCCGGAGGATTTCCCGCCAATGGACACTCCAGTTCAGGTATGGGCGAGAACGGGCGAATCGAAGGCTGTGGGATTGGAGTGAACACTCCAACGAATCGACACCTGAAACACAAACCCCTTCATCACTCGATGAAGGGGTTTTGTATTTCGTCCTTACAGAAAAAGTTTAGTTGGCTTCGTTGGTAGTCGCGTCCATGTAAGCCACGTCGAGAGCGGTGGCTCCGATGGTGATGTACTGGTTGTCGATCTCGGAGCCGTCGGCGGTGTTGAAGGCGTGGACCTGACCGCCGTAGGCGGTGTACACCTTGTGCAGGTTCTCAACCCAGCAGAGGCCGGTCAGGTCGCCGTAGTAGTACGGATCCTGATTGGCGTTGGGGAAGGGCACGGGGACAGATCCTGGAACCACGTTGGGGACGATGGAGGCGGTCTTTGCTCCAAGGTCGAAGCGCGTCAGGCAGTTATAGTTCTGGCCCGCGTGGAACTGTCTGCCGTTGTTGCATCCCGTGCCCCCGATCCAGAGAGTATTGTCGTCGGCGAAGAGCAGTTTGTTGTGGTAGCCGTCGGCGATGTCGTACTGATGCGTGATCGTATTGCTTGCCAGGTCCATCGTCGAGAGGTGTCCGGCGAAATAACTCACGGATGCGTTCGACGGGTCCGTCTCGTACGCCTGTCCGGCAAGATACAGGGTGGTGCCATCGGCCAGCGCTGTGGTGACTCCTCCCGGCACCGGAACGAATTCGCTACCCCCCGGCGCCAGCGGCGCTGCCGCGTCGTCGCCGTTGTTGTAGATATTCAGCGGGGCCTGGGGAATGACGGTAAGACCGGCAGTTGCGCCGCCGCACTCAGGTCCGCAGTTGAGAATGTATGCCGTGCTTCCGTCGAGCGAGAAGTAGGCTCCGACGGGGCGGTCGAAGGTGGTCGGATTGTTATCTATAACAGGAACGGCGCACCATTGCGGCAGTATCTGCGGCTGGCAGTCGATGGCGCCCGGAATGGCGCTCTGCGGGTTGGCCGGATCGACATTGAGATTGACCAGCCGGTACAGCGTATTGGAGTTGCGAACCATGGCCAGCACCACCGTGTCGCCCTGGTTGACGAAGACCTTATAAACGTTAGGAATGTTGAGCGCGACGGTTCTACCGGCGGCCTTGTCGATAACCACGAGCTGGCCGGTATCCGGATTGGCTCCGTAGAAGTGCTTGAACCCGGGCGGAATGGCTACATCAGCGGACTTGCTGAAGGAGGCCGCGATGCCGCTGCCGGTTTCTTTCCCGTAGTCGATCTGGATCACGGTGCCGTCGCTCGCGGAGAAGACGAATCCGGTAATCTGCTCCGGGAAGTTGAAGATCCGGGTGGGATTGTTGGCGCTGTAGCCGGCGACTGGGTATGACAAAACGAGGTTATCGATCCTCATGCGCAGGTCGCGCAGGCCATCGAGCATCTGCAGGCCGCCCGAGATACCGGTCGTGTACGAGACCATGACCCGGTTGGCCAGTTTGCTGGGAGGAACAGGCCGCCCGGCAAAGGTGTTAGCGGGAAATTTGTAGGCGTAATAAAGACCGTTGTGGCAGGAGATCAGAGCAAGACTCGCAGCGGCGATCAAGACGCCACCACAGATGCTGGCCACGAAGGAACGGGAGAACATACGGCGATTCTTCAACGGAAATAGCTCCAAACCCGGTTTGTAAGAGTATAACAAATCATTCGTGCTCCAAGGGTTTGGCGCCGGTCTGCTTGGAGGCTGTCGCGGTATGGCCTAAGATGAACCAGAGAGTCCGGAGATAAAGACGATGGGCGGAGCAACCATAGGTGGAGTGGCCAATACAGCAACTGCGGCGGCAAAGGTGAGACGGCTGTTCACCGGTGGTCCCGTGCTGTGCGATGGAGCCATGGGCACGATGCTGTATGCTCGCGGCGTCTTTATCAACCGCAGCTATGACGAGCTGAACCTGTCGCAGCCCGAGCTGGTGCGCGCGGTTCATCAGGAGTATCTGCAAGCCGGAGCCGAGGTGATCGAGACTAACACCTTTGGCGCCAACGCCTACCGCCTGGCGCACTACGGGCTGCGCGACAAGCTGCGCGAGATCAATTTTGCCGGGATTCGTCTGGCGCGCGAGTGCGTGGAGCAGATGCGCGACAAGCAGGCGACCGATGCTTACGTCGCTGCGGCCATCGGGCCGCTGGGCGTGCGTCTGGAGCCGCTGGGCAAGGTGGGGCTCGACGAGGCGCGGGCCGCCTTCGCCGAGCAGATCGCCGTGCTGACCGAGGGCGGACCGGGCGTGGGAGCCGACCTGCTCTGTATTGAGACCATGACCTCGCTGCCCGAGGCTGAGCAGGCGATCCGCGCCGCGCGCGAGGTTGCGCCGGAGGTTCCGGTCATCGTCATGATGACCGTCGATGAAGAGGGGAACTGCCTGGACGGCTCCTCTACCGAGCATGCCACCGAGCGTCTGACGGAGCTGGGAGCCGACGCCATCGGCTGCAATTGCAGCGCGGGTCCGGCGACCGTGCTCAGCGTGATCGAGCGCATGCGTCTCGTGACCACGCTGCCGCTGGTGGCCATGCCGAATGCGGGCATTCCCAGGGCGGTCGAGGGACGGACGATCTATCTGACCTCGCCGGAGTACATGGCGGAGTTCACGCGCAAGCTGGTGAAGGCCGGAGCGCTGTTCATAGGCGGGTGCTGCGGAACCACTCCGGCGTACACGCGGGCCATGCGCAGCGCTCTGCGCGCCATGGGTGCGATGGAGACTGGCGCGCGGCAGATGGAGCACAGGGTCGAGGTGGAAGAGGCGCACAAGGTCGAGCCTGCGCCGCTGGAGCAGCGGTCGAAGATCGGAGCCATGGTTGCCCACGGCGAGTTTGTGCGCATGGTGGAGATCGTTCCGCCGAAGGGGATCGATTGCTCGAAGGAAATAGACGGAGCGACGCAACTGCATCGTCTGGGCGTGGACGCGATCAATGTGCCGGACTCGCCGCGGGCCAGCGCGCGCATGAGCAATCAGAGCCTCTGCGTGCAGATTCAGCAGCACGTCGGCATCGAGACCGTCTTGCACTACACCTGCCGCGACCGCAACGTGCTGGGTATGCAGAGCGATCTTTTGGGAGCGTCTTCTATCGGATTGAAGAACATTCTCTGCCTGACCGGAGACCCGCCTAAGCTGGGCAACTATCCCGATGCGACGGCTGTCTTCGACGTGGACGCCATCGGACTGGTGAATCTGGTGCGCAACCTGAACTATGGACTGGACCTGGGCAAAAACTACATCGGCGGATCGACGGGCTTCACCATCTCGGTGGGTGCGAACCCCGGAGTTCCCGATATTGAGCACGAGGTTCGCCGCTTCGCGTACAAGGTCGAGGCGGGCGCGGAGTTCGCGATCACGCAGCCGGTCTTTGATCTGCGCGTGCTGGAAGAGTTTCTGCGCCGGGTCGAAGGGTTCAGGATTCCCATGATCGCGGGCATATGGCCGCTGACGAGCCTGCGCAACGCAGAGTTCATGAAGAACGACCTGCGCGTGAGCATGCCGGATGAGATCATGGCAAGGATGGGCTCAGCCGCGTCTCCCGAGGCGGCGCGCGCCGAGGGCGTGAAGATTGCGCAGGAGATGCTGGCCGAAGCCAGGCCGATGGTTCAGGGCGTACAGGTAAGCGCTCCGTTTGGAAAGTACATGGCGGCGGCTGAGGTGTTGGGACTGGCTTGATGCGAGGAGGGCAGAGAATGGCAAGTTTTGAAGAGAACCTGGCGGCTCTGGAGTCGGTGGTCGAGCGGCTGGAACGCGGCGAACTGCCGCTGGAGGAGTCGGTGCGCCTCTTTGAAAAGGGAGTCAAGCTGTCGGAGGCCTGCAAGAAAGAGCTTGAAGCCGCCGAAGGAAAGATTCAGCTCCTCGTCGAGCGCGGTGGCGAGATGAAGGCAACCGACCTCAACCTTGCCGAAGACAGCGAAGAGGATGAGTAGTCCCTTCTATTGAAGCTCAATCGACGTGACCTTCAGCGTGTCGCCGTCAACGTCTCCGGTAACATTGACGCGCAGATGATCGACCTTCTTTGATGCCTTCAGTTGCTCGATGATTCTGGCATTGCCCTCCGCGTCGAACTTCAGAAACTGCCCATCGGCGGTGATGATTCCGAATCCGCTTTTCTCGCAGGCCAGCGCGCACTCGCGCGTGTGGGCGTCAAAATCGGTGGCGGCCTTCCTGGAGCACATCTGGTCGATGACGGTGACGTTCTGAAAACTTCTGGTCTCGGCAAACGCTGGCGATGCCAGCAAACCTAACGTAACGAGCGAGGCGAGCAGCTTCATGGCTTCCTCCTTGTTTCTCGTAGACAGGGCCTGACTCAGCTATACGATGAGCAAATCGTATGGAAGGATATCCGGCGCAGCGAGAGGCTATTCGTCGGCTGTGAGGTTGAGGGAGAGGTTAGCGGCGGGAGCCTCGCGATGACGCGGAGCGGCCTTGAAGGTGACGTCGCGGACATGGCGCGGGCGTTCGAGATGTTCCATACCCTTCATGAGTCCCTCGATAGTAAGAAGCTGCAGGCGCGGGTAGCGCGAGCCGTCGGCGGAGGTGTAGAAACCGGCTTCGGCAGCCTCCTTCTGCATGGCCCGCGTGGGTTCGGCGATGGAGATGTATACACCGATCTCGGCCTTCTCGCGGTCGAGGACGCCGATGAGGTCGCGCACCTCAGATACGTGAGTATTCTGCCCGCCTTTGACAGAGAAGATGATCTGCTTACTCTTGCCGGAGTTGTCGTCGTGGAAGTAGAGCCGTCCATCGATGCCGCGGTCAGCGCCTTTCTTGACGCCTTCAGCAGGACGCGCTCCGCAGAGGCCGAGCGCCCAGTACTGGAACTGAAACTTGTTTTCGGCGGCAAGCTGAGCGGCCCCGGCAACGTCAGTAGGTTCGCCGATGACCTGGTAGGTCTGGCGGACCTCACTGCCAAAAGAGTCGTCAAGGCGCGTCTTGATGAGGCCGATGGCCAGATGCGTTATGTCAATGCCAATCCAGCGGCGATTGAGCTTCTGCGCAACCTGGATGGTGGTTCCGCAGCCGCAGAAGGGATCAAGAACGAGGTCACCTTCATTACTGCTGGACTGGAGGATGCGTTCAAGCAGAGCTTCGGGCTTTTGCGTGGGATAGCCGAGACGCTCCTGAGCCTGTGCGCCAATGGGCGGAATGTCGGTCCAGACGTCCTGAAGCGGCACACCTGGCATTTCGTCAAGAAATCGCTTGAACTCAGGCCTTCCGTCGAAGGTGTGGAGCAAACGTCCTTCCATAGCAAACTGCTTCATGTTTGCCTTCGAGTAGGCCCAGTATCTGCCCGTATACGGGAGAACGCTTTTGTATTCCCATCCTTCACGGGGCTGCTGAAACTCGTCGTCTAGATCCGCGAGCCAGCGTTCACGAACCCCCAGATGTTTCTTGACTCTCCATTCGTATTTGGTATCGCCGCCCGGCCGAGCTGCCGTAAGATTGTCACGCCGGAACTTGCGCCCCGTGTCCTCTTCAACGTGCCTGTAAAACTTATTCAGGTACTCGGAATCGTACTCTGTGTATATCTGGTTCCACTTCCAGTTATCGCTATTCGTATAGAACAAAATCACGTCGTGGATACGTCCGTGCTGTTTGCGGCCTTGTTTGGCGTCGCTGTGGGCGCTGCTGCGCTTCCAAATGATCTCGGTGCGGAACATCTGCGGGCCGAATACGCCATCCATGAGCAGTTTGAGATAGTGGCTGGCGGTAGGGTCACAGTGGAGATAGATGGAGCCTGTGTCTTTGAGCACGCGCTTCAGCTCGATCAGGCGTCCGGCCATCATGACGAGATAGGCCAGCATGTCCGATCCGCGAAGCATGGTTCGGAAGGACTGTAGAGCTTCTGAGACGCTTCCACCCTTTTCGACGACCTCATAATAGCTGCGGGCGGCCTCTGCGTTCCACTCCCAGGAGTCCTTGAAGGCGGTGATCTGCGAGGCGGAGCGGGAGCCGTCCTTTTCGGCAAACAGCACGTTGTAGTCCTGACGCGAGTTGAAGGGCGGGTCAAGATAGATGAGGTCTACGGAGTTCGCCGGGATATTCGGCTGGCCGTTGGCGTCCGATCCGCGCAGAACTTCGAGGTTGTCTCCGTAGTAGAGCTTGTTGGCTGCTGAAGGCATCCGGGTTGAATTGAGATTAACACGGAGCGGCACTCTCATGCACAAATACGGTTTGCCGGGTTCACAGCTCGTTACGGCATTCTGCACATGCGAAGGAACTTCCGCTCCGGTGCTCGCGGTAATATGGAGTTCTGATGAAAACTCTTTCGCGTGTGCTGGATGGGGTTGCGATTGCCTCGGAGATTAAGGCCGAGGTCGCAACCGAGGTAAAAGAACTGGCCGCCAAGGGCATTGTTCCTGGGCTGGCCGTGGTTCTGGTTGGAAGCGTTGCCGCTTCGGAGATTTACGTCCGCAGCAAGGTGAAGACCAGTGCCGAACTGGGGATACACAGCGAGCTGCTGACCCCTCCCGAGAGCGTCACCACCGACGAGATGCTGGCGCTGGTGGCCGATCTGAACGCCCGCCCCGAGATCGACGGCATTCTGATTCAGCTTCCGCTGCCGAAGCACGTCGACACCAAGCGCCTGCTCGAAGCCGTGCTGCCGGAGAAGGATGTGGATGGCTTCCATCCCGTCAACGCGGGCCGGTTGCAGGCAGGTCAGCCGGGACTTGCTCCCTGCACGCCCGCCGGAATTATGGAGATTCTACGGCGCAGCCAGCTTCCGATTATGGGGCAGGATGCCGTCGTCATCGGACGCTCGGACATCGTCGGCAAGCCGGCGGCCATGATGCTGCTGAACGCTTCGGCCACGGTGACCGTGTGCCACAGCAAGACGCGCGATCTGCCGGAGATTACTCGCCGCGCCGATCTGCTGGTGGCGGCCATTGGCCGCGCCGGATTCGTGACTCCGGAGATGATCAAGCCGGGAGCTACGCTCATCGACGTGGGCATCAATCGCATCACCGACGCCGCCCAGGTGAAGGAGTTCTTCGGAGACGATCCGGCGCGCGCTGCCACCTTCACCAAGCGCGGTTCGGTGGTCGTCGGCGATATTCATCCCAAGGCGTTCGAGCTTGCCGGAGCCTACACGCCGGTTCCTGGCGGCGTGGGCGCTTTGACCATCGCCATGCTGATGCACAACACGGTAAAGGCG
>WQYS01000027.1 GCA_009781125.1 Acidobacteriaceae bacterium
CATCGTAGGCAAATAGAAATTTACAGCGCAAATCATCGCTATAGGCTCTCGCCATATCTTCTTCGCCGCGACATCCTGCCAAAGCTAGTATCTAGCATATCCTAAAATGCTCTAATCATACCGAAAACGGTGTTCATCCAGACACTTCATTAAAAGCAATAGGGTTTCTACTCGCCGCCGAACAAGGAAGCGTGGCTGCGCAGTACGCCATCGGGGAAATGTATCACTACGGAGAGGGCGTTCTCAAGGACTCTGCGCAAGCTGTAATGTGGTTGCGTAAGGCCGCTGAACAAGGAAATGCAGATGCGCAAACCGCGCTTGGGACCATAGATCAAAACATCAGACCGGAGAAGGAAACACCCCAAGACTCAACCGATGGTGTGACTGCCTTGCGCAAGGCTGCTGATATGGGTGATGTGGATGCGCAAGTCAAACTTGGGGCGATTTATCACAAAGGAAATGGGGTTCCTAAAGATTCAACACTGGCTGCACTTTGGTATCGCAAAGCAGCCGATCAAGGAAATGCGAATGCCCAAGCGTTCCTTGGGCTTATGTATTACAACGGAGACGGAGTACCCAAAGACTCTGCGCAAGCCGTAATGTGGTTGCGTAAAGCCGCTGAACAAGGATACGCGAAAGCACAAGCCCTTTTGGGAGGGTTGTATAAAATCGGAGACGGCGTTCCCAAGGATTTATCGCAAGCCCTGTTATGGTTTCGCAGGGCTGCGGAACAGGGAAATGCCGAGACGCAAGAACTGCTCGGAAGAATGTATTACGACGGAGACGGCGTTCCTCAAGATTACGCACAAGCTGCAATTTGGATGCAGAAGGCTGCCGTTCAAGGATTTGCACCTGCACAATTAGCCCTCGGTACAGCCTATGTTTCTGGAGAAGGTGTTCCGAGAGATTTTAAGCAAGCAGCGATTTGGTTGCACAGTGCGGCTGAACAAGGATTTGCACCAGCGCAATATGTATTTGGGGTGATGTATCACAGAGGGGTAGGAGTTCCCAAAGATATGGAGCAAGCCGTGCTTTGGCTGCGCAAAGCTGCTGAACAAGGAAACTCAGATGCCAAAGCTGAACTTGAGGAAATATATCAGGATGTAAAACCAGCGTAATACTGGAACATTTACTGAGAGTTGAGAAATGAACGATCTTCGCAAGAATTGGATACTTTTCATTTGTCTGTGTTGCACAAATATAGCTTTGCCGCAGTCTGCCCAGTCCGTACCGGCTCAGGACATTGCCACGCTGAAGACTCAGGCCATTGCCGGGGATGCAGAGGCACAGCTTAATCTTGGATTGGCGTATTTCAACGGGGACGGCGTACAGAAAGACTTGACGCAAGCTGTGTATTGGATTCGCAAGGCGGCTGTACAGCGTAACGCGCAAGCACAATACAACCTTGCTGAGATGTATGCCGATGGCGTAGGAGTGCCACAGGATTTAGTCCTGATGAAACTCTGGGCAAGCCGAGCGTTTATCCCTCGAAAGCAGTTTTCAGCGCAGTCACCAGCGCAGAGCGTAGAGCCTACAGGGACGGCTCCGGTAACAACAGGACAGGCAACAGGTACAAAGCCGAGCCTCTGGAATGTCGATACACCGCTCTACAGCTTCACGTATAGCTATCCAGCAGCAGCCGGGAGCATACCGGCATTGAATGCAATGCTCGATAAGGATGCCGCCGGACAACTTGCCAACATTGCGGCACTGTCGTCTGATGAGAGCCGAGCCATACCAGCTAAAGAGGTTCAATACGAGAGCCATACCAAGGTTCTGATTGTCACCGATCTTCCGGCGTGGCTGAGTCTGTCTGGATCAATTGAGGAGTTCAAGGGCGGTGTGCATAATCTGGATTCGCCGTTCTCCCTGCTATGGGATAAGGCACAGAATCGACTGGTAGAGGCTACAGACCTGTTCGTATCCAAGGATGCGCTTGCCTTTGCCATACAGAAACCGTTCTGTGTAGAACTCAACAGGCAGAGAGCCAAGAAACGTGGCAGTCCTGTTGACCCGAAGAGCAATGATGCCTTCGATGCCTGTATGGACCCCGCCAATGAGGTTGTAATCCTTGGCAGTGCCGATCACGCGCATTTCACCCGCATCGGTATCCTGATGCCGCCCTATGAGGCCGGTCCCTATGCTGAGGGAGATTACGCGATCACGTTGCCGGTCACAGAGGCGGTACTGTCAGCCGTCCGGCCTGAATATCGAGCCGCCTTTGCTCTTGGGCAGTGAACATAACTTTCTACTGTGTAGAAAATTCTTTATCGCACTGTAGAGAGATGCCAGTAAACACGGATTGATTACCGGCATCTCTCGTTTCGATCAGTATTCAACCTCCCCATCTGCCCCAATGCCTTCGCATGTCTCAGCTACCGTACAGACCTTTACCCAGTCCGTCCCTATCCGATCAATCAGTGCTTGCTTGCCGTACTTTTCCACGAACGCGGTTACATCTTTGCAGCCTGTTCCGGCGAACGATACGACTCTTTTCTCTATTCCGAGGGCTTCAAGAGACTTTACAACGGCATCCCTGTATCTTTCACCAGCGGGATCATCATCCGGCATCACTACTACGCGCTTGTACTCTAGCTTTCCCGCAAGGCTTGCATTCCAGGTGTCAGCACCTCCACTCGTAACCCCGATGACTGGCCCATTACCGCTACATGGTTCTAATCCAAGATTTGTTACAGTATCAGCGTCTTTCTCGCCTTCTGTGATAACCACCATATCTATAGACAGATTTCGATAATCGCGTAAGAGTTCAGCATGGTAAAGCAATGGTCCTAACTTGCTGACATCGTATCTGTATTTACCATCACGACCCGGACGACGCTGTACGATCACTTTATTCCCGTCATCATCATCTGGATAACGAAGAACTTCCTTCTGAAGATCACCGTCTTCATTCCTGTATTTGTAGATTGCTATTGCTTCACGATCAGGGCGGCAGTATGTTAACGGTATGCCTACTGCTTCACCGATACGCCTATAAGCTAACACAGCATCTCCCCCACACAAATAAATGAGCAGGTCTGTAAATGATCCTTTCTTGCCACATCCGAAGCAATGGAAACATCTTCCCAGCTTGACGGAGCATGATGGCAGACTGTCCGAATGGTCTGGATATGGGCATCTGATGTAAACGTCTCCGTTTGCCAGAGGAATCGTCTCTGCATTCTCTGGAAGGAATGTTTTTAATATCTTTATCCAGTCCTCATTACTCAAGGAATTTAGGAGGAATCTGTATGATGTGTTGCGCTTGCCTTCAACTCGATAGTTGCGCGGGTGTCTCTCTGGATTCTCATACGAGAGCAATACCGGCTCCCCAGTTGTCGGATCAAGGATTGTTATCATCACATGAGCTTTTTCCGCTTCATGGAGTTGGATCAATCCATGCGACTCCAATCGAGTGAGCGACGGCATAAATGTTCTTATATCCTGTATTCCAGACCGCTTTTTCAATGTGCTGATGCGCTCGATGAACGTATTGCGCGGTAACGGCGACTGTGAATCTCTGTCTGAATAATAGGCCGACTTGTTCGCCAGATAGAGTATGGTCAAGTACAGACGCGCATCTGAACGGGATGATTCGGTCATTTTAGCCAAGGACCACGGCATACCCATTTCCTTAATCATGTCTACTGGAATGTTGAAATAGAGTATGCGGCTTTTACGGATGAAGCCCATACCGCCCTCGAATGCTCTCCCTGTCTTTGGGTTCACTAGAAAGTACCGATTTGTCATAGAGCCGTCAAACTCTTTGCGCTTGCCCTTAGAAACTGTTTTTCTCCTACGGTCAACTTGGATAAGGTCTTTCTGTGTCAACTCCTTTGTCGCTGTCTCAATAGTCTTATCGGTGTATCCAGTAAGCTCCATGAGCCTCTTTTGACTGACCGTTATTGCTGCCGCTGCACCAAGGCTCAAATCAAACTTGCCTCTCTTGCGGATTGGTATTTTTGCAAACTGTCTGTATGAATACAGCAGAGCGCAATACACAACCAGAGTAGATTGTGTTAGATCATACTTTCCGTCTATAAGGAAATAAGGAAGTTGCATATATTCCAAATCTCCCCAATATATCGACTTGCCTATGCTGCTATTCAGACCATCATTTACCGCGTCACTGCGATCAACTGGATATTTCGTATCCCTTACTTCTGTCATTCTCCATTCCTTTCCTTGTTCCCCTACTCATTCGTTACTTCCTCCTTCGCTTCTTCATTTGTTCTTCTTCTACACGTAATTGATAGACCGACGGGCGCGTGTCTGGCTGGGCGCTTCGCTGCCAGCCCCGCGCCGGGACCAATAACAGGAAACATGATGTATAGACTTCCCTAGGATAGTACGGTATAGCGAAAATGTGCGTTATTGCTGGTGATTTCGATTTAAATACCGAAGTTTTTGCACAATAAACCCTGTAATAGCTTCCCATACGGCATTTGCACGAAATCCAGAGGATTACGACCACCAGCACTTGACCTCCCTAACGAACATGCAGGGGTACTGATCGCCATACGCGCAGGTATAGCTATGTCCTTTCCTATTCGGTTGTCATTGGGTTTGGGCTTACGCCAGTCTTTAGTACCTATTACTTATAACTTGCGAATCAAGGAAATTCCTAACTCCACTGTGTCTAGTAAACCATACTTTCGGGATTTTGTCAAGCTCTACTTACTCCGACTTACTCAGATAGCTGGCGGTGCTGACCTCATGACCCCCTGCGCACAGCCAATGCCGGGGAGACTCCTGCACGACCCCCTACCCTTTCAATAATGAGTCTCACCATGTAACGGTACTTTCATAAACTAAGGATTGAGTACGGCTCGACAACATTTCCAAACTTAGCAAGTGTGGCATTACTCTGGCGATTGTCCAATCATGGACAGACACGAATTAGTTCACTGTGAGGAGCATTTAAGCCGTTCCAATATCCTCTGGCATGGTTCGGTATGGTCCAAGGGCAACGAACGGCTGTAACAGCCTGTAGGGCTTCAGGAATGGGCATCTCTGGCGAGCCGTGGATCACGGTTTTCTGTCCCTCAGCCGTGACTGATGAAATTTCCCTGAAAATTCCCTTGACATCCGGCCTGATTCTCCGTTACGTTTGTGTCTACGTTCGTAGAAAGTAACGTAAAAACCGTAAAGAGGACAGGATGAACGGTAAATTTGTTGCATATTACAGGGTTTCGACTGATAAGCAGGGCAAAAGCGGTCTGGGGTTAGAGGCACAGAAGGCGGCTGTTGAGGACTACCTGAACGGGGGTAGATGGAAGCTGATGGCCGAATGTAAGGAAGTGGAGTCTGGGAAGAAAGCCGATAGACCACAACTCGCCAAAGCTCTGGCTCTATGCCGACTCCATAAAGCCACGCTGTTGGTTGCCAAGTTGGACCGGCTGGCAAGGAATGTCTATTTCATCTCATCCCTGATGGAATCCGGGGTTAAATTCGTGGCATGTGACATGCCGGACATTAACGAGATGGTGGTTCATATTCTTGCCTCTGTTGCCCAAGGGGAAGCAAAGGCAATAAGTGATAGGACAAAGGCGGCTCTGGCAGCTTCAAAGGCCAGAGGGACCAAACTGGGCGGTAGAAGGGTATCAGCTAAGGAGTGGGGACGGATTGCTATTAAGGGACGCGAGACAGCGATACAGGCACGTCAAGAAAAGGCGTCCGAATACCGCTCTGACGTTCTGCCCTTCATTCAGGAGATGCAGTCCAATGGAGTGTCTACCCTCAGAGCCATAGCGGAGGGATTGAATCAAGAGAACATAGTAGCACCAAGAGGCGGTAAATGGACTGCTACCCAAGTAATGCGGATATTGAAGGCATGATATTGAGAGAAACGTTTGATAAGCGTCATCTCTGCCTATGCGCATCGGAGCATTTTTCTATTCTGTAGAAAGTTTTCTATAAAATAACATTCTCAGATTGTCTCACTGGGGGATGGATTACAGAGCTAAGTCCTTATTCTAGTTAATAGTTAGCTCAATCTACTGAAATTCTACAGTGTAGAATCCCGTATCTTGCAGAAAACACTTGACAAAACAGGCAAGGTGTGGTATACTGAAAGGGTAAGATCGAAACAGAGTTACTTCCTGTTATCGACTACTCTGCCACACGGGGATATAGATCACTTAGGTCTAATCTAAGCGGCAGAGTGGCAAAGCTGTAATGTCCAGCATATAGGAATGTAGTGAAAATAGACGTACTTTGTAAAACCAATAAAGTAGCAACTTTAGATAACGTCACGTTATCGGCACAAGTAAGAGAGTATCGGGAGCTTGCAATATGAAGTTCCTTGATGCCAAGCAAGCCTCTGAGTTCTTAGGCGGGATCAATTTCAGGACACTGTACCGATGGGCCAGAAACAAGCAGATTCCTGCTTATGCCCTGAATGAAGGCAAGCGCATATTGTGGCGATTCACTGAAGAAGATTTAACAGAGTGGATGTTGTCAAAGCTCAACATCTCTGTTAATTTTGCTTCAAGCGTTACCAGTGTTCCATGAGGGAAAGATCATGATTGGAACACAGCGTTATCAGAATGGAAGTATTGAGCGCGTGAAGAACAAAACAGCCCCGGACACGTGGTTCCTGAGATATTACGAGACGGATTCTCAGGGAAAGCGTGTCTACAGACGACGGCGCATTGGAACGGTTGAAGAGTACCGAACCAAACGCGAGGCGTTGAAGGCGTGTGAGTCTTTGCGTAATCGAATCAACTTGGATACAGGAGCACGGACACCTGAAACAGTGTCCTCTCTTGCGTCCCATTACCTGAAACATGAATGCACCACAGAAAGAAAGGCATTCGTCACAGCCGAGACAAACGCCGGTGTCCTACGGAATCACATTCTGCCAAGATGGGGAGATTACCAACTTGACGCTGTGAAAACAGTAGACGTGGAATTGTGGCTGAACAAATTGCCTCTGGCCCCGGCCAGTCGCACGAAATGCAAGGCTGTCTTTGGTGCTCTGTATTCTCATGCGATACGTTGGCAGTTTTGCACATTCAACCCGATTCAGAAGGTGAGAACGTCAAGCAAAGGAGTCCGGGCCAAGGAAATTCTGACATCGGACGAAATTTGCGCATTGCTTGAAAACCTTGCACCACGGGAGAAAGCCCTGATTACGTTGTTGGCCCTTACAGGTCTGAGGCGTTCTGAGGCTTTTGCTCTGCGGTGGTCTGACGTGAACACTGAAACGCGAGAGATCGACATTACAAAGTCTTTCGTGCGGTCCCGCCTTGGGCCAACAAAGACAGAATCGAGCAATGCGCCTGTACCGTTGCCGGATGACGTAAAGGCGGCTCTTGAGGAATGGCACAGAATCACGCGCTATTCGTCACCTGACGGTTTTGTCTTTGCGAGTACGTGGAAGAACGGGAAAAAGCCTCTATCGCCGGATATGGTGCTCAAGCGTCATATCAGGCCAGCGGCAGAGAAAGCCGGAATCACAAAGACAGTCGGCTTCCACATGTTCAGGCGTGGTCTGAGTACCGCGCTGGTGGAGAACGGGGAAAACGTCAAGACTGTGCAGGGGATTCTGAGGCATTCCAACAGCCGGACAACCCTTGATGTCTACAGCCAGAGCGTAGACGAAACAAAGCAAAAG
Source organism: Acidobacteriaceae bacterium (assembly GCA_009781125.1). The sequence goes on from WQYS01000027.1 coordinate 7,619, forward strand.
GCGCTATCGAAGGTGTCTCAGCACCTTTTAGCACCTTTAACCCTTCAAGCCCTTGCCGCTTGAGGCTTGTAACTCGCTGATTCTGTTTGGCTTTTTGGTGGACCTGATCGGGATCGAACCGATGACCTCTTCCATGCCATGGAAGCGCGCTCCCAACTGCGCCACAGGCCCACTCTATTGGCGAGAACAGCTTTATCTATTGTGTCCGACAAGCAGGGATTTCGTCAAACTTGCAGGAATTTCCTCAGACGATGGGAACTAAATTGCCGCTCTCCGGTGTCTAAACAACATAGAGTGAGAGTGAGCACTCTGCCCCCGGGGGCGAACGGTCTCAAGCGCTCTCGATGCAGATTTGTCCGGCTCTTACAAAACATCGTACTGTAAAGGAATCTCCAATGCAGGCGGGTACGCTCGTGGGTGATCTGGCAAGCGCGATCGGCATTAGAACGGAAGACGCCGCGCTCGTCGCCGACCTCAAGGCCGGCAGCGAAGAGGCGTTCGCCATTCTCATCGCCGAGTACCATCAGCAGCTCTACTCGCTGATCGCGCGCAGCCTGCGCGATCCTGCCGACGCCGCCGATATCACGCAGGAGGTCTTCATCAAGGTCTTCCGCAATATCCGCAGCTTCCATGGCGAGTCGAGCCTGCGGACATGGCTCTACAGAATCGCGCTCCATGAGGCCTCCAATCAGCGGCGGTGGTGGTCGCGCCACAAGAGACAGGAGTGCGCCTTCGACTCGCCGTGCGATCCGGAAGACCGCGAACATTGCCGTTCGCTGAGCGATACGCTTGCTGATGACGGCGATAGTCCCTTCGATCATGCGGTCCAGGCCCAGGCGCGGGAGACGCTGGAGGCGGCGCTGCATCAGATACCCGAGAGCTTCCGCACCGTGGTTGTCCTGCGCGAGATCGAAGGCTTCGGTTATGAAGAGATCGCCGAGGTACTCAACATCAATTTAGGGACGGTGAAATCGCGGCTGATGCGCGGACGCTCCGCGCTGCGCGCTCTGCTGGTTGCTCAAAAAGACGCGCAACAGGTAAAACCAGCAGCTTCAATCACCGGCAGCTCGCCGGAAGAGGCGGTGGCGTAATGAGTTCTTTTGACTGCGTTCGATTCCAATCCGAGTTTTCTCCTTACCTGGACGGGGCCGTGAGCGGCGAGCAGATGCTGGAGATCGCCAGGCACCTGGAGGTCTGCGCCTCCTGCCGCGAGGAGTTCGATGCCATGCGCCAGTTGCAGCGGTCGCTCGCTATGCTGGGTCCGGCGAAGGCTCCTGACGACCTTGCTACGAGGCTTCGCGTCGCCATCTCGCATCAGAAGGCCGCTACCATGGAGCATTGGCTCTCCAGCCTGAGCGTGAGGTGGGAGAACACGTTTCGTCCGTTGTTGTTGCAGGTTTCAGCCGGGGTTGCAGGCTCGGTAGCTTTGATCGGCGGCATTGTTCTGCTGTTGGGAATGGTGGCCGAGCCGCAGACGGTGATGGCCAACGACGAGCCTCTGGGAGCCATGACCTCGCCGCATTATCTGTATTCGGCAGCTACGCCGCGGGCTATCGTGACTGACTCCGGCGAAGTGATTGTGGTCGAGGCAGATATCGACGAGCATGGCCGCGTTTACGACTACCATATTGTCTCCGGGCCAGCCGACGAGACCGTTCGCTCGCAGATCATCGATCAGTTGCTGATGAGCGTCTACGAACCGGCGAGGGTCTTTGGCGCTCCGGCTCGCGGAAGGGTTCTGCTGACCTTCTCCGGTATCTCCGTCGAAGGATAGGGGAGCGCAGCGGAGTTCGATTCCACAATACGGCAAATTGCCGTATACTCCGTTCAGGGAGACAACATCATGCCAGCAGCCGTATCTACGGCCCGTCTTGAAGCTCGGATCAGCGCCGATCTGCATCTGACGCTAAAGCGGGCTGCTGAACTCCAGGGGCGTACCGTAACTGATTTTGTGGTTGCAGTGGTTCAGGATGCCGCCCACCGTGTCATCCGGCAGGCCGAGGTTGTGCGCTTATCTTTGGTTGACCAGGAACGCTTTGCTCAAGCTCTTCTTGCACCTTCCAGGCCGTCTCCGGCCTTGAAACGCGCCTTCGCTCGCCGTAAGAAACTGCTGCGTCCTGAATGAACCAGGCGCCGTTTCAGCTCGCCCGGTTCGATACCAGACATGACCGGTCACGGTTCGACAGCGGTTCCGGACCGCTGAACCGTTACCTGTGCGAACAGGCTGCTCAAGATGTTCGCCGCCGCGTGACCGCCTGTTTCGTGGCTCTTGCAGATGGGAACCGCATTGTGGGCTACTATACTCTGGCATCGGCAAGCCTGTTGCTGGCCGATCTTCCGGTCAGCATGGCGAAGAAGCTGCCGCGTTATCCCACCGTGCCAGCGGTTCGCATGGGCCGTTTGGCCGTCGATCAGGCGTTCCAAGGGAGGGGTTTGGGCGGCGCATTGCTGGCCGATGCGCTCGACCGTTCCGCCCGTTCGGAGATCGCAGCCTACGCCCTGATGGTGGACGCCAAAGACGATGCGGCAGCGTCTTTCTACCAGCATCATGGGTTCATTGCTCTGCCGGATTCAGCACTTACGCTGTTTCTGCCGCTTGCAACCGTCCGTGCTTTGTAGAGCGGTATTCCTAAGTCGGGTTGCATTGCCTCCGGCTGCTCCCCTAAACTTCTGGGGAGCGTCGAAAAACTGTGTATCTTTCTATCTTTAGAATCTCGAACCCCTTCCGGTCCCTCCTGGGCGTAGCTCTGCCTTTCGCGCTTGCGACGGGTTTAGCCGTCTCTGCCGCAGCGCAACGCGAGTCTTCAAGCAGCAGTCCGCAGCCTGCTCCGGAGCAAAGCCTTCCAACGCCAAGAGTTGCGCTGCCCGATGTGGGAGGCTCAGCCGTGACGCTGGAAGACAGCGAGCCGCTGTTTTATCTGGCCGTAGCTCTGAATACATGCGGCTACGATGCCGACCTGGCCAACTCCAGCCCCGTACGCCAGAAGGTGCGCGACGAGGTCAACGCCGCGCTGGCGGACTCTGCCGAGGCTCGTGATCGCCGCGATGAGCTGTGCGGCTATATTCGCTCGCATACGCTCAACGATCCGGGGCTGAACCTGGCGCAGTACATCTCGCTAGCGCTGAATCTGAGTCCTCCTCCGCAACTGGAGCCGACGGTTGACCAGACCCAGATGCCCCCGGACTCGACTGCGGTCGTCAACATTCTGCCGCTGCTTCGCAGCTTTGCCGCGGCCGTTCACATGAACGCGATCCGGGCCAAGTACCGCCCGGACTACCAGGCGCTTCTCGGCCAGATTCACGATCCCATGCAGAAGATGGTGATGGACACGAACATCTATCTCCATCTTCCCATTAGCAGCTACGATGGCCGCCGCTTCATGGTTCTGATGGAGCCGATGCTGGCTCCGGCGGCGACCAATGCGCGCATCTACGGCAGCGACTATATCGTTGTGGTGTCTCCGTCGGTGGAGCCTGCGCCAGGCGAAACCGTGCCGGTGCGCATGAACGATATCCGCCACACCTACCTGCACTATCTGGTGGAGCCGCTGGTGTATTCCAAATCCATGGACTTGCTGCAACCCCTGCTCAAGACTGTTCAGGATGCTCCGTTGGAATTTATCTATAGGTCCGATGCCGCCGCGCTGGTCAACGAGTGCCTCATTAAGGCAATCGAGATTCATATGACGGATGTGGGCCTGCCCAAACCCAGGCGTCCGGAGCAGATCAAGCAGCGCGTCGAGACGGAGCGGTACCTGATCGAGATGGGAGAGTACGAGCGCCAGGCCGAAGTCATTCGCCGGAAAAACGTGGATCTCGCCGTGCGTCAGGGGTGGGTGCTGGTGGACTACTTCTACGGCAAGATCGGGCAAATGGTTAAGGATGGCGTCAGTCTGAGAGAAGACATCGGCGAGATGGTCTACGGCATGGACGTTGGCCGCGAGGTGCGTGCCGCCAAGCAGGTGGATTTCCTGCCGGAGGGAACGCGCGATATCGTGAGCCACGCTCCGCGGCAGCTATCGGGGATGGCGCAGGCGGAGATAAAGCTGGCGAAGGGCGATCTGGACGGCGCAACCGCGCAGGCCCGCGCCGCGCTCGCCGATCCCAAGGCAGACCATGCCCGGGCGCATTTTCTGATTGCCCGCGTTGCCGTCATGCAGAGCGACTATGACGATGCGCTCAGTAACTTCGAGGAGGTGCTGAAGACATCGAAGGATCCCGGAACCGTGGCCTGGACCCACATCTATCTGGGGCGGCTGTACGACCTCCAGTCGGTGGACGACCCGCCGCTCAGGGACAAGGCGCTGGAGGAGTATCGCACCGCTCTGGCCAATCGTGACAGCAGGCCGGAGACAAAGGCCGCCGCCGAGCAGGGAATCAAGCATCCGTTCGCCGCGCCTGTGCGGAAGGCGGCCCCGGACGACGACGACGAACCACTGGATCCAAGCGGAAAGGCGCAAAAAGATGCCTATAGGCCGCCGCCGCATCCATAGACGTTGAAGATACGGATTCCTGTTGGCCCTCTGGAGCATCCGTTATAGTAAGGCTCAAGCAGGGTCTGAAGGGGCAGCATGACAACGCGCCGCCAGAGGTCTAAACGAACACAGCCAGAGGGAGCTTGCGGTCTTCCTGGTTACGACTTTCAGCGGCCCGAGCTACTGACTCGGGCGCTCACGCACCGCTCGCTAGCCTACGAGACCAGCCCGGACCACGAATCTCTGCACAACCCGGAGACCGACAACGAACAGTTTGAGTTTGTCGGCGATGCCGTGCTGGGCTTCGTGGTGGCGGAGTCGCTTTTCCGGCGGTTTCCAGCGCTGCGCGAAGGCGAGCTGACCCGCATGCGCGCCTCGCTGGTGAGCCGCCGTCATCTGGGGGCCGTGGCTGGCGAGATGCATCTGGGCGAGCTGCTGCTGCTGGGGCGCGGAGAGGAACAGAGCGGCGGACGCCAGAAGCCTGCGCTGCTGGCCAACGCTCTGGAGGCTGTTATTGCGGCCATCTACCTCGACGGCGGACTCGATGCCGCGAGAGGGTTCATCGAAGCCCATATATTGGAGCCGGCTATGCCCACGCTGCGGTCGGCGGTTGATGCGGGCCAGCCCTTCAGCGGCGCGATCGGCGACCACAAATCGGCGTTGCAGGAGTTCCTGCAGGCAGCCGGAGCCGGACAGCCTCAGTACGTGTTGAAGGCGCAGAGCGGTCCCGATCATCAGAAACGCTTCCGCGTGGAGGTGTGCGTCAACAACGGAAGCGGCGGCACCAAGGCGCTGGCCGAATCCGAGGGATCGACCAAGAAGCAGGCGCAGCAGGACGCCGCTCGCATTGCTCTGGAACGGCTCTTCGACGAGCGGGCCGCCATGGCGGAGACAGGCGGATGAGATTGACCTGGGTGCCTGCATCTCCGTTGACGAATCTGCTCGCGGCGGCGCAGTCGCTGCTGGTTTTGATCGTCATCGCGGTGTTTATAGTCACCTTCGCGGCGCAACCCTTCCGTATCCCCTCCGGCTCGATGGAGCCGACGCTGATGATCGGCGACTTCCTGCTGGTGGACAAGCAGGTCGCCAGCACGGATCAGGCGAATTACCTGCTGCCTCCCGCTCCCATACGGCATGGAGAGATTGTCGTCTTCCACTATCCGGTCGATCCGTCGATGCACCTTATCAAACGAGTGGTTGGACTTCCCGGAGACCATCTACGGCTGCGCGATGGCCATCTGTACGTGAACGGCGCCCCGGTCAGTGAGCCTTACGCCATGTATCTGCCGAGCGGCGCGGACAACTTCCGCGACAACTTTCCCCGGCTCCAGAATGCGGACCCGAATATCGACTCCCACTGGTGGATTCGCATGAGGCGGCTGATCGACAACGGCGAGCTGATCGTGCCGGAGGACTGCTACTTTGTCCTCGGCGATAACCGCAACCAGAGCGAGGACAGCCGCTACTGGGGCTTCGTGCCCCGCGAAGCCATCGTGGGAAGCCCGGTCGTGATCTATTTCTCCCTGCGCCAGGGCGCGCCAGCAGCAGCCGTCCAGCACGAGTCGAAGGCGAGCCTGCTGGATGCAGTCTTCGACTTCGCCCGCTGGGACCGGATCATGCGTATTGTCCGCTGAGAAACTATTTCGATTGTCAAAGATCCGAGATCGCTTCCTATGTTTACCTATTCGACTCTGCGAAGATGTTCCGATTGTGTCTGAGACGCGAGTACGCTTTTTAGGCGTACCCCTATGTGCCACGGCTTCCCGCAGGTA
>WQYS01000028.1 GCA_009781125.1 Acidobacteriaceae bacterium
ATCCCCCATGCCATTGTGTAATCTGGCCATGAATCCCATGACTGTCGGGACTCCCGGGTACAGTTCTCCTTTGGTACGGCGAAAAATATCCAGTGCTTCATTCAAGGCTTTTTCGGCCTCCGGATACCGTTTAAGCTGGGTGAGCAGATTGCCGTAGTTCGTAAGCGTTGCCGCTAGGTTCAATGGATCCGCGTCTGGACGACGATAGAGATCGATAGCTTCTCGGAACATAGGTTCGGCTGCAGCAGCATTTCCTCTTTCTTGGCCATAGAAGGATCCAAGGCAGTTCAAAGCTGACGCTAGCGTGTTGGGATTCTGTTTCATCAGCAGCTTACGCGATGCGACGATCTCTTCGTTGAGCTTCCCAAATTCGGCAACGTTACCGAGTTCGTAGTAAACATTCGCCAGACTCAGCTTGGTTTCTGCCTGATCGACCTCGGAGGCATGCAGAACATCGTGCTGAATCCGTAACACTTCCTTAAGCTGAACCAATGCCTGGTCATAGAGGCCGAGGTCGACGTAAACGTCTCCGAAGACCTTCATCATGTGAGCCTGTATCTCCGGCTGACTGGAAAGCTCGGTCCTGACCTGTTTTGCTCCTTCATCCAGAGTCTCTCGCAAGGTAATCTCTTTACCCTGGGTGGCTCGGGGACCGGCGTTCGTAAACAGTGACTCAAGAAACTTAGCGGTCTGATCGGCCTTATCGCGCTCACGGGCGGCGGTATCCCGTTCACGGGCAGCATTATCGCGCTCGCGGGCGGTTCGCCTTACCTGAATCGTCATGGTGATCGAAAACAGAATCAATGCCAGCAGCGCAGCCGAAGCCGTGATGACTGCGGCGCGTCTGCGCCGGATGAAGCGTCCGGCACGGTAACGGAAGGTGCTCTGTCTCGCCAGCACCGGACTGTGTTCGAGATATCTACCGATATCGTCGGAGAGTTCCTTCACATAGCTGTACCGCGCCGAAGGCTCCTTGCGCAGAGCCTTCATAATGATGGCATCGATATCGCCGGTGAGTTCTTCGGCCAGCTTAGGCGATGTGACCGCCGCGCTTGGCTTCGGCGGGTCCACTGTGCAGACGACGCGATGAAGTTCCTCGTACTGCGCACTGGTGAGATGCTGTGCCGGAGTCCCCGTCAGCATCTCGTAGAGAATCATGCCCAGTCCATAGACATCGGTGACCGTGCTGACTGGCCGCCCATCCACCTGCTCAGGACTCGAATAGCGAGGAGTAAGTGGACGATAGACCGTCGTGTTGCCACCAGCGGAATCCTGCATCTGTTCGTCAAGAATCTTGGCGATGCCGAAGTCCAGTAGTTTCGGGCTTCCGCTCTTATCGACAAGGATGTTGTCAGGCTTCAGATCGCGGTGAATCACCAGATGTTGATGCGCATATTGAACAGCCGAGCAAATCTGCTGAAAGAGATGAATGCGTTCAGGAATCGACTTGTCTTTACACCAGTCGAGCAGAGGTTCGCCGTCAATGTAATCCATGACGAGGTACGGCAGGCCATCTTCGGTCACGCCGCCGTCGAGCAGGTGAGCAATGTTGGGATGCTTGAGGCTGGCCAGAATCTGACGCTCCTGCCGGAACCGCTCTGTCATGGATGAGTTGGCCACGCTCCATTGCAGAATCTTAACGGCAACGCTCCCTTCAAAGATTCCGTCGGCGCGTTCGGCCAGATAGACCGTTCCCATGCCGCCGCGGCCAATCTCGCGCACGATGCGGTACGCGCCCACTATGCGCCCGGCCCAGGGTTCTCTTTGCTCAGATATATCTTCCGCTACCCGGCCCATCGAACCCGTTATATCGATCTCTTCATCGGTATCGGCGGCCAACAGGTTCTCAACCTCTTTGCGCAACGGCTCGTTACCATCGCAGGCGGTTTCAAGGAACGTTGGTCTGTCTTCGGCGGGAAGGTTCAGGCATTGATGGAATAGCTCTTCCACCCGCTTCAAATCGTTGTTGGACATGACATCATCTCCTGTTTGAGCCATGCCTTGGCGAAACGTATGTCTCGCACGACTGTGGGGACAGAAATTTGCAGGCACTCGGCAACTTCAGAGACGGAAAGGCCGCCGAAGTAACGCAGCTCGATAATCTTTGCCTTGCGCTCATCCCGACTGGCAAGCCGTTCGAGCGAGATGTGGACATGGAGTACGTTTTCCAGGTCCATATCTATCGGTGTGTTTGCAGTGGCGCTTAGTGGACGGGCGCGCTTGGCGGCCACGCGCTTCCGCGTATGTTCCACCATGATGTCGTGCATGGCGCAGGCGGCAATTCCAAAAAAATGCACTCGGTTTTCGCAGTCCGGCGCAGTGCCTTGGTTGAGCCGGAGGTAGGCTTCATGTACCAGCGCCGTTGGCTGAAGAGTTTGATTGGGACGATCCCGGAGGCAGCCTGCCGCCAGGCGGCGCAATTCCCGGTAGACCATAGGCACAAGTTCTTCGTATGCCTGCTGATCTCCCTCTCGCCAGGCTTTGAGCAGATTGGTAATGGATTTTTTTCCCGCCATTGTTTTTCTCGCTGCAAAGCTCCAATACAACATTCGTGAGCAGACCGTATCACCTGAATCCCCCCGGAGGTAAAGGCGTCCTCAGCGGCCCCATCTCAATCTATCGAGACGCTGACACCCCAAGCGCAAGGTGTCGAAATCATGCAAGATTCTGCGAATGCCCGTAGCTTACACCCGGCCTGCCTCAAATTGCAAAGCCTGATCTTTACCACTTTCCGGGTTTTACCGTGCCTGCTGCATCCGGCGTGCAATTCATTGCTAAGTTGAACAAGATGAATGAGTTTCAGATGGAATCGCCCCGGTTCGGTATATCGCGGTAAGTCCGCAGTATGACGAATGCCCATGCTTCGGCAGACCTCCTGAGCCGTGCGCCGTTCGAGGGCCACGAAAAATAAATTTGAAAATCATGATTATGATTTTCTCCGGAATACGGGTATAGAGAGAACCGAAAATTCTGTCGCGGGTTAAGCGCGTCGATTGCTCGGCGAACTTTCAACAGATTGCACGAAAGGTGTGACCTCATGCGTACACGATTCTCCGCATTAATAGCTGTTTCTTCCAGGTTGGCGGCGCAGCCTCTGCTCTCTCGCTTCACTCGCACCCAGCGGCTCCTGCTCTGGACAAGTCTTGTTCTCTTCCTGACCTCGTTCGCTGGAGTGGCGCTGCACGCGCAGACACCGGCAGCGGTGTATGTCCCCTTTCCTACATCGTTGGCGCTCGGATTCAGCAATCTCAGCAGCACTGCCGTGGACCGCAGCGGGAATATCTACGTCACCGACACCACAGACAATGCGGTGTACCAGATTCCCGTCGGCTGCACGGATAAGTCCTGCGCAGTGACGTATGCCAATGGATTCACCGACCCGCGCGGAATAACCGTGGATAGTAGCGGCAACCTCTATGTTGCGGACTATGCTCTTGGCGAGGTCGAAAAGATTCCGGCTGGCGGTTGTCCGGAAACCAGCCTGGCCTGCTGGACCAAGTATGTTTATTTGACTAATCCTTCTGCTGCATTCTACGGCGTGGCGGTGGACAGCGCCGGGAAAATTTATGTAACCGATCCCGGTACTGGCAATTTTATAGGGTTTACCCCGGGGGCCAGTTGCCCACTGCCCTGTGGCAGCCCTTCGATATCAGCTCCCTTTTCCGACCCCGAAGGCATGGCTGTGGATAACAACGACGCCGTCGTCTTCGCTGTTAACGGCAGCAGCGAAGTGTGGGAATATCCAGGCAGCGGTATGGTAATTCATCGGCGCGGCGGCGGATTCGATCACCCCACTGACGTGGCGGTGGACTCGGGCGGCAACATCTACGTTATGGATAACGGCAACAACCGCGAAAAGGTGATTCCTTACAGTTGTTACAACGGCGGCGCGAACGACGCGACCTGCACCGTCGAGATGTCGAACTATGGCCCTCCCCGGGGAGCGGCGATAGACAGCAACGGGAACCTCTATGTCAATCTCAATACCCTTGTCATCAAGTACGTGCTCTCGGGTCTGGACTTTGGCCCCGTTCCTGTAGGTACAACTGCGAACACAGTTCCCGTTCCCGCAGGTACAACTTCGGGCACACAGAACGCTAGTGTGGGGTTCAGGTTTCTAACGAACGTGACGATTCAAGCTCCGCAGGTTCTCACTCTTGGGGCTTCCGGGTTGGACTTCGTCAGGACCAGCGGCTGCGCGGCGGGTTCCTATAATGCGGGCGATTCCTGCGCGGTATACGTGACCTTCACGCCGAAGTACGCCGGGCCGCGCTACGGCCAGGTGGTGTTGTATGACTCGGCCAACAACGTCATTGCGACGGCGAATGTGTACGGCATCGGGACCGGGCCGCAGGTGGCGTTCAACAGTCCGCTCCCCGTGCCCGCAACGCTGGGCGGCGGATTCTTTAATCCCGGGGACGTGGCGGTGGACGCCAGCGGGAACGTTTATGTAGCTGATTCCAGCCACGGTTCAGTGAAGGAAATTCCGGCAAGTTGCTACAACGGCGGCGCGAACGACGCTACCTGCGTAAAAACACTCGGCGGCCTTGGAACATTTCCTTTTACTTACGGTGTCGCAGTAGATGGTGGGGGGAATGTCTATGTCGGTTTCGGTAATGGTGGCCCCAATTCAGTAAAGGAGATTCCGGCAAGTTGCTATGGACCCGGCGGTGCAAACAACGCAAGTTGCACCATCAATCTCGGAGGTGGATTTGGGCCGGCTAGTTCCGCAGTCGCCGTGGACGGCAGCGGTAACGTCTATGTCAGCGACATTTACCAAGATGCGGTAAAGATGATTCCGGCAAGTTGTATCAGCGGCGCGAATGACGCTACCTGTACCATCACTTTGGGTGGAGGATTCTCGAATCCTAGCGCGGTAGCCGTGGACGGCAGCGGGAATGTCTATGTCGCTGATTCCGGCAACAATTTAGTGAAGTTGATTCCAGCCAGTTGCGTCAGCGGTGCGAACAACGCAGGCTGCGTAAAGACGTTAGGTGGAACCCTCAGTCCTTCCGGTATAGCGGTGGACGGTGGAGGTAACGTCTATGTCACAGAGGCAGTGCCCGGAGTTCTGAAAGAAATCCCCGCCAGTTGTTATGGACCCGGCGGCGCGAACGACTCCAGTTGCGTCATTACGCTAGGCAGTGGATTCAGCAACCCTTGGGGTATAGCGCTGGATGGCGGCGGGAACATCTATGTCGCAAACCAAGCTCTCAGGGACGATGCGATACAGAAGATTGACCGCACGACGCGACCGATCCTGACCTACCAGACCACGGTGGCCGGTACGACGAGCGCGGACAGTCCACAGACGATATCACTACAGAACATCGGCAACAGTGCTCTGACCTTCCTGGTTCCCACAGCGTCCATCCCGTTTAATCCGTTTGTTGCAGATAGCTCTCCCGGGTACAGAGCATACGACTTTACCTTGAACAACGAGACTACCTGTCCGCAGATAAGTCCGACCGGCACTGCGGGAAAACTGGACGCAGGCAACCTGTGTACCTATACGATTGACTTTACTCCGACAACTGCAGGTACGTTTGACGATATCATCTGGGCGGGATACGACAACTTGAATATCGCAGGCGGGTGGTACGCTGTTGCCCACTTGGATGGCACGGGGGTAGCTCCGCTGACGGTCACTCCGGCGGCTCTGGCAGGCGGAACCTACGGCTCCTCTTACGTGCAGACGGTAAACGCTTCAGGAGGCACGCCTCCGTACACCTACAGCGTGACGACCGGTACGCTTCCTCCGGGCCTCACGCTGAACAGCGCCACGGGCATGATCTCCGGCATGTTGGCGGAAGCTAATCCGGCAGGCTTCACCTTCACCATCGAGGCAACGGATAGCAGCGTAGCTCCGATAACCACGGGAATTACGGGATTCGTGAACTACACGCTGGTTGTAAAACAGGCGGCAGGATCGCTGAACATCATCGGGCCAACCTCTGGCACGGCAGGCGGGACGGACACGCTGGCAGTCTCAGGTGATTACGACGGCACGGTCACTCTGTCCAGCGCCACGCCGAGCGTCTGCACGGTGAGCGGAACCACTGTGAACTATGTGAGCGGCGGAACCTGCACAGTGACGGCATCGGTATCCGCCGGAACCAACTACATGGCGGCAACGGCGATTCCGCTCAGTTTGACGGTGGCATCGGCAACATCGACGCTGGACAAGGTATCCATCGCGCTGACTCCCGCATCGCAGGTCGTGACGGTTGGCGGTAACGTATCCGTTGCGGCGGAAGTGACCGGAAGCGGCCCGGCTCCCACGGCCAGGGTTAGCTTTACCGTCGACGGTGGTGTGCCTCTTACATGTACTCAGCTGACGATGAGCGGCACGACCACCTACTGTGGCGTCACAGACGCTGCTCTTCTGGCCGTTGGCGTACACACCATTGCAGCCACGTACCCTGGAGACGCGAACTACGGCGTCACAACATCGTCATCGGTGTACGTTCTGGTTCAGCCAGAGGTACCCGTAGGTATGACAGCAGGGTCGTTGAGCATCACAGGTCCAGCATCGGGCACAGCAGGCAGCACGGGAACGGTGACGCTTGCAGGCAACTACGATGGAGTGGTCACTGTGGCGAGCGTGACACCGGCGATCTGTTCGGTAAGCGGGTTGACAGTAACGTATATCTCCTCTGGAACATGCACGCTGGACGCCTCTGTAACAGCCGGAACCAACTACACGGCAGCGACGGCGCTTCCATACAGCTTCCTCGTGTCGGGCGGTTCGGCTCCGCCTGACTTCACGCTTACGCCGACGCCATCCTCGCAGACTCTATCCCAGGCCGGAGGCACGGCGACGTATGTCATCGGTGTAGGCTCCGCTCCCGGAGGAGCAGCCTTTCCCGGCACGGTTACTCTGGTAGCCACGCCCGGACTTCCGAGCGGCGCTACGGCTACGCTGTCGTCGGCGTCGGTGTCGGCTGGAGGAACCTCCACGCTAACCGTCACGCTTCCCAAGGCGACGGCCATGATGGTTCCAGCGAAAGGCCTCGGCCTGAAGTCTCCGCTGGCGCTGGCGTTTCTGACGCTTCCGCTTCCGCTGATGTTCCTGAGCAGGCGCAAGCACCTTCGTCTGCTCCACCTGCTGCTGATCGCGTTCGCGTTCGGTCTGGCAGCCGGAGTGACGGGCTGCGGCAGCGGCAACGGCTTCAGCGACGGTAACAGCCCCGTGCAGAAGACCTTCACCGTCACCGTGACCGGAACCAGCGGAGCGCTGACCCACAGCACAACCGTAACGCTGATCCAGTAGCCAGCATAGCGGGCTTCCCGTCCATGACACGGATTTCATCGTGTCATGGATGGGGCCTGCTCTTCCCATGCGCGATCACACGCTCGTGCCTGATACCGGAACTCCGCGAGGACGACAGATGAACTTCACACGCATTGTTTTGTTCGCAACATCGGCATTACTGCTAACTGCGGCTCAGGCCGCGTTCGCAGCTACCGAGCCGGGCTTGGTAGATGTGACGGTGATGTACAGCGCTCAGAGAGCGAATGCTCCGGCAGGCAGCAGCACCGCCTTCTGGATGAACGGAACCACCGGAGAGTTGGCAATTCCGATTCCGATTCCGAAGCTGCGCAGCCTCTCCTTCGTGGCCGAGGCCGCCAGGCAGCACACCGGCATGGTTCCCTCTTCCCCATACAGCCTGAGCCTGTTCAGCGGCATGGGCGGTCTGCGCTGGCGGTTTTCTAATCACGCGCTCATCCAGCCCTACGGTCAGGCGCTGGCGGGCGGAGTGCATGGCTTCGATGGATATTTTGCGGCTCCGCGAGGCCGGACCACAAGCTACGATACCTCCTTCGTCATGGCGCTGGGAGGCGGAGTGGACCTGGCCGTATCGAAACACATCTGGATTCGCGCCGTGCAGGCTGACTACTACTATTCGGAGTTACTCAACCGGCAGGCAAATCGGCAAAACCAGTTCCGCATCGGCGGCGGCGTTGTCTACCGCTTCCCACGCTGGTTCTGGGAAAGACAGTAACAAGTAATCGTTCCAAGCAATCTGAGTAAGGTCAACAAGGAGAGAAGAAATGTCTGATTCACCTATACCACAACCATCGTCCGCAGCCTCGTCTGATTCACCTGCACCGCAGCCATCGACCGCAGCCTCGTCGGGTCTGCCGAATAATGTCGCCAGCATCCTTTGCTACATCATCGCGCCCATCGTGGGGATTGTCTTTCTGGTTGTCGAACCTTTCAAGACCATTCCGTTTGTCCGTTTCCACGCCATCCAGTCCATCGGGCTTTGTGTCGTGGGCATCGTCACGATGATAGGCCTGAGTATCTTCGGTATTGTGGGCACGATCCTGCATATCGGCCTGCTGACCAGCCTCATCAGCTTTCTGCTTTGGCCCCTCATCATGATCGGGTTGTTCATTCTTTGGCTTGTGGCCGTTATCAAGGCTTGGAATAACCAGTGCTACAAGCTGCCTATCATCGGCCAGTATGCAGAAAAAATGTCTCGCGTTGGATAGATCGTGTTGGCGTTCGGGACTCAGGCTTGCCCACGCTGCATTTTGTAGATAACAACGACTGACCAGATAGGATGTGAAACTCATGAAAAGATTGTTTTGTATTACCGCTATGCTCACGTTATGCGGCCCTGTTTTTGCTCAAACAGCCGCTCCGCCTCACAAAAAAGCCCCTGCCTCACCCAAGAAGGCTCAAACTGCCCCTGCTCCTCCTGTGACGGGACAAACAGCCTCAGCGCCTCCCATAAAGATGGGTCTCTGGGAACAGACGACCGTCACGACCATCAAAGTGAATCTTCCGAATGCCGTCAACGGAAAGCCGCAAACCGTAGTGAGCCAGACATGCATAACGCCTGAGACGTGGCGCGAAGCCTACGATCCGCAGGGAGGAGACAAAGGAGGTGATCTGGGCTGCAAGATAAAGAACCTCAAGCAGAGTGCCTCGGGCTTCTCTGCCGATATCACATGTGGCACGTCAAGCGGTCATACGCAGACGACCTTTGAGAGTCCAGAGAAGATAACGGGCTCAATGCATATTGACACAGCACCGGGGGACAAGCAGCCAGGTTTCATGGAACAGACCTTCGTCAGCGTATACAAGGGCGCGGACTGCAAGGACATCGCGCCAGGTGATGAAAAGCTCATCAGCGACTAGATGACTGGCGTCTGCCAGGCCTTACTGAAACTAACCCGTGGTAGGCAATCAAACTTGAACTTTCAGTTGGAGGGAAACATGCGTAAAGCGATTCAATACTGTCTTTTGTTCCTCGTTGCCGGACTCCCGCTCGCCGCTCAGCAGCGCCATCGAGTGGCCGTGCTCGATTTCGGATATGGCACGGTACGATCCTATGTTTCGTCGATCTTTGGCACGGATGTCGATATAGGCAAGGGCATCTCGGATATGTTGATCGACCAGTTGGTGAACGACGGCACTCTCAGAGTGATCGAGCGCAACCAGATCAACAAGATCATGGCCGAGCAGAACTTCTCCAATAGCAACCGCGCCGACCCGAGCACTGCGGCGAAGATCGGAAGCATCCTGGGCGTGGACGCCGTGATTATTGGCGACATCACCCAGTTTGGCGGCGAGAACAAGAACACCAGCGTCAGCGGCATAGGCGGCAAGTGGGGCAGCGGCCTGGGACTGGGCAAGGTGGGCGTGGCCAAGTCCAAGGCAATCGTGGCGATTACGGCTCGCATGATCGACACCACTACCGGCGAGATATTGGCATCGTCCACTGGCAAAGGCGAATCGTCGCGCTCGGGAGCCTTGCTCGAAGGCGGCGGTGCGGGCAATGGCGGCTTTGGCGGCGGCGGCGTGAACATGGGCAGCAGCGGTTTCCGGGAGACGATCATCGGCGAAGCTACATCGAAAGCCGTACAAACTCTGGCGCAGAGCTTGAATGCCAACGCTGGAAGACTGCCTACGGTTGCGCCTCCTGCTCCCGTTGCGGTTGTGGTTGATGGAAAGATCGCAGACGCGGAGGCTCTCGACAGCGTTGTTATTAACGTGGGCAGTTCCTCTGGCGTCAAGGTTGGCGACCAACTTCAGGTTTCTCACGTTGTTCGCGTGGTGAAAGACCCCACGACAGGTCAGCCGTTGCGCTCGGTCGAGAATCCAGTCGGAGTGCTTACGATCACCAGCGTGGATGCCGGTTCCGCAGTAGGAGTCTTCAGCGGAGCGGGCAAGCCGCAGGTTGGCGATTCCGTGAAATCGCAGTAGAAGTCAGAGTTGAACTGTGACTAATCTCACCTCAATCTCTGGAACACAACAAGGACTAACCGAATCAGGAAGGTTGAATCTATGAAACGACTGTTTTGTATTACCACTGTACTCGCGTTTTGCAGTCCATTTTTCGCTCAAACACTCTCCGCGCCGCCCATGAAGATGGGCCTGTGGGAGATCACGACTACTTCAAAGATCAAACTGAATCTTCCCCCCGAAGTTATAGCGCAGTTAGGCGGCAAATCCCTGCCCGGCATGGGACCGCAAACCTTCGTGTCCCAGGTCTGCATGACGCCGGAGACGTGGCGCGACGCCTACACCAAGTCACAGAAGAACAACAAGGACTGCCAGTACACAAATCTTAAGCAGGATGCTTCGGGCATGTCGGCAGATGTGGTGTGCCAGTCGGGAAAAGGAACCTCCACCGGCCACATGCAGCTTACCTTCGTGAGCATGGAGAGGACGCAGGGAACCATGCACATGGAGATGACGGACGGGAAGAATCCGCAGCCGACCATCATGGACATGACCTTCGACAGCGTATTCAAGGGCGAAGACTGCAAAGGACTCGCGCCGGGAGCGGCGAAGCTCGTGCGCTGACCTGCACGGGTTCCTTAAGGATGGCGCAGGAGCGAGGAAGTTTGTGCGCGTCCCCGCTCTGCGTCTTAGAGCGGTATCTCCAATCCCACACCTTTTGGGGATACCGCTTGCAAGAGAACTACAGACTCCCAACTGAATGTTGGGAGCCGTCTCGGGCTTACGGAAGTCCGTACCAAGTGGAACGTCCGCCGCCATGTCTCAGTAGCAAACCCTTATCGACCAGTGAGGTGAATGTAGCTTTGAGAGTGTTCGGACTCGCGCCGAGTTCTCGCACCATGCCGCGGGTAGTAGCGCGTCCCTGATCGCGCACATAGTCGAGAATCTTGACGGCAAGCTCCGGCAGAGTGGCAAGAGCAATCTTTTCCCGCTCCACCTTCACTGCGAGTCGGCGCTTTTGTTGTTGCAGAGCGCGCAGGAAGAAGAGAAGCCACGGCTGCCAGTTCGGAGTTTCGGTTCTGATAGTGCTTTGGGTTTGCCGCAATCCCAGGTAATAGGCTTCCTTACTGTGTTCGATCACGCTCTCGATAGACGAATACGGCACATAGCTATAACCAGCCTGCAATAAAAGCAATGTGGTCAGGACACGGCTCAACCGTCCGTTACCGTCTTGAAAAGGATGAATTTCAAGAAACACGACAACGAAAACAGCAACGGTGAGCAAAGGATGCAGTCGGTGAACTTCGCGCGCCTCTGTCAGCCACGCGATCAGTTCTGCCATGCGACGCGGGGTATCGAACGGCGTGGCCGTCTCGAACACGACACCGATCATTTTGCCGGAAGCGTCGAAGGCTCCGACATCGTTGCGCAAGGTCTTGTATCCGCCGCGATGCCGTTCGTCCTTCTCGCTGTACTGTAAAAGGTCACGGTGAAGCTGCTTGATGTGATTCTCGGTGATCGGAATCTCAGACCATGCCCGGAAAACCGTCTCCACGACATCGGCATAGCCCGCGACCTCCTGTTCGTCACGAGTTCCGAAGCGCTTGATCTCAAGGTTTGCAAGCAGCCGTTCTACCTCCCGGTCGGTCAGCTTGCTGCCCTCAATGCGAGTCGACGACCCGATGCTCTCGATGGTAGCGACATGACGCAGCGCGTTCAGGCGCTCCGGCGCGATGGTACTGAGTGCGCGCCAAGCTCCCTTGAACTCGTCGAGTTCGGAGAGCAGCGCGAGCAATTCCTGAGTGACCTGGATGGTATCGGTGTTAATCATACCGGCCAATATACCCGATTGTACCTGATTATCTACCGTAAAAGATACCGGATAAGACCCGATTTCTGTCGCTCCAGGAAGTGATGAGGGCTATTTCAGAGGTCCGATAAAGGTCCAATAAGAGAAAAACGGGGCGAAATAGCGTGTAATGTGTGGTGTAGAGTGCGGTCTGTACTGTGCATTTTCAATAAGTTACGTGACTAAAACGTGATGGCATGGAAGAGGTCATCGGTTCGATCCCGATCAGGTCAACCAATAAGCCAAACAAAATCAGCAAGTTGCAAGCATCAGGCGGCAAGAGCTTGAGGGCTTAAGTCCCGAGAGTATCTGGAGCAGATCAGTTATAGATCAGTTGCGGATACAAACCTGATACTCCACGTATCTGCGGCAGATACAAACCAGATCAACTCAGCATCCATCATTGATCCATGATGGATACCTGATCGGTCCGGTTTCGATCCCAACCGGGGACCAACTCAGGACCGAAATGAGTACCTGAGTTGGTCCATAATCGGGATTGCCCCGCGACCGAATACGGGGCACAACATCACAAAGCAGTCATGATCCGGCATCTTGTCGGTGTTTCAATCCACGCGCCCCGCGTGGGGCGCGACGCCATCCTACGCGGCGCCTTTGCTGTGTCGATCTGTTTCAATCCACGCGCCCCGCGTGGGGCGCGACTCTTATCGCTGCCGCTCCGGAGCTTCTGCACAACCTGTTTCAATCCACGCGCCCCGCGTGGGGCGCGACATTGTCGATGTCCTCTTCGCAGACGCGAGCAATGTTTCAATCCACGCGCCCCGCGTGGGGCGCGACCTCTATATTGACCGTCTGCCGCCAAGCGTGCATGTTTCAATCCACGCGCCCCGCGTGGGGCGCGACCCGCGTGGCGAAACACCGCGCGGCGGAGCTGGCTGTTTCAATCCACGCGCCCCGCGTGGGGCGCGACGGCGAGATAAATAAGATTAAGCCGTTGTTCAAAGCGTTTCAATCCACGCGCCCCGCGTGGGGCGCGACGGAGTGGTGAGCGCGTTATTGTTGGGCGCTCTGTGTTTCAATCCACGCGCCCCGCGTGGGGCGCGACCTCGCGCATCCAAGCTGCACCACGATCCATGTGATTGAGTTTCAATCCACGCGCCCCGCGTGGGGCGCGACGGGGTTTAGAACGCATGATGCGCAGCCGTCTGCAGTTTCAATCCACGCGCCCCGCGTGGGGCGCGACCTAGGGTCATCCATCGTTCGAGCAACTCCTTGAAGTTTCAATCCACGCGCCCCGCGTGGGGCGCGACTGCGACCCGCATACGCCGTGGCGTAGCTCCGCCTGTTTCAATCCACGCGCCCCGCGTGGGGCGCGACCGCAAGGCCTGTGTAACGCATGAGCAAGATCAACGTTTCAATCCACGCGCCCCGCGTGGGGCGCGACATAGGATGCTCCAGCATGAACCGAACGTCCTCGTTGTGTTTCAATCCACGCGCCCCGCGTGGGGCGCGACACCGTCCGGGTCGACCCAAGGGATATGCGCCCAGTGTTTCAATCCACGCGCCCCGCGTGGGGCGCGACCACAATGTTAGCTGTGTTTAGCTTTGCATAGACATGTTTCAATCCACGCGCCCCGCGTGGGGCGCGACGGGCTTCGGAGCTTGGACGCGCATCAGCGGATGGAGCGTTTCAATCCACGCGCCCCGCGTGGGGCGCGACGTCTGGCTGTATACATACGCATTATTAGGCACTTGTTTCAATCCACGCGCCCCGCGTGGGGCGCGACGGC
>WQYS01000029.1 GCA_009781125.1 Acidobacteriaceae bacterium
ACCGCTCGCCACGCCTGGCACAAATCCACTCTGCCAGGTGGCCCCGCGTGAAGATCGCCGGGTGGAGCGCCTAGCGCAACATCGTCGAGCGAATTGTCGTTCAGGCAATGGCTGAAGACGCACCTCACTCGCAGCAGACGGAACCTCTCCGTCTGCCCTGCGATTAAGTATAGTCCTGCTTTTTGTTCTCGCTCAAACCCGCCGTTTTTTGAACGACATGGACTGCAACCGATTATGATGCATTCATGAGATGGACCCATCTGCAAGCAGGTGTTCTGAGGCGGCTCGACTGGCTGTCTGCGCGGCTGGGACGCGGCCAGCGCGACGCCGCTCACCTGCGGACAGGACTTCGCGGTGAGCGCGAAGCCCTGTTTCATCTGCGCGGTCTCGGATACACCGTCGTGGCGCGGCGATGGAAGACTCCCAGGCTGCGCGGAGACATCGACCTCGTCGCCTGGGACGGCGGCTGGCTCTGCTTCGTCGAGGTGAAGACGCGCGGCTCGCGCGGCATCGTAAGCGCCGAAGCCGCTATCGACGAGGACAAGCAGATCATGCTGCGCAGGATGGCACGGGCCTATCTGCGCGGCTTTCCCGGGCAGGCGCGCGACAGAATTCCGGTGCGGTTCGACGTGGTTTCGGTCTACCTGCTGCCCTCGGGAAGCGAGTTTGAGGTGAACAGAGGCGCATTTCCATGGGCTGAGTCATAGTGTGCGCTCCGGGATGACAAGCAAAAGATGGTGTTTAATGTTGATGAGCGACATTCTGAAACCACGCGGGAGGAACCATGACTCTGCTGAATGCTCCGGAGTATAACGAGCGCAAGGAACGGCGAAAGGTAGGATTGCTCATCGGAGCCGGTGTCCTGATCGTGCTGGCGATCCTTGTCGGTATGGGCGGATTCATCAAGGGTCATGGCTGGTTCTTCAGCAATCTGCCGGTCGAGCGCCGCGTGGACAAGTTCTTCCAGGCGCTGGAGTCGAAGGACTTCGAGCGCGCCTACGCCATCTATTGGAACGACAAGAACTGGAAACAGCATCCGCAGAAGTATGACTACTCGCTCGCGCGCTTTACCGAGGACTGGACTGCGGAGAGTCCGGCGGGCGGGCCGATCCGGTCACACCGCGTCGATGTCTCCAAGACTGCCGGTGACGGAACCTTCGGCAGCACCATCATCATCGGGGTCACAGTGAACGGCGACAAGCGGCTCTTCATGGGTTACGTGAGGAAGGACGGCACTCTGTTTTATCCCTCGACCTATCAAATTCAGTACTGAGATGAAGACGCCATGAATTTTGCCGCAATTCAGGCTGCATTGGTTGAGAACCGGCTTGATAGCTGGCTCTTCTGCGACCACCACAACCGCGACCCGCTTGTCTATCGCATCTTCAGTCTCGTTGGTAGACACGACACCGGCTGATACTGCCTCACACCTGCTTTTCCGTTGAGCCGGAACTCTACTTTTCCGGTGAATTCAGCGTCCGCAACGAGATCAACATGATGGCCTATCTGGGAAGGGCCGAGGTTACAGGCCCGTGTCAAACGGAACTTCTGCGCATTGAGGTGTGAGTCTCTTGGTGATACCCTCACTTCATCCATGTGGAGCTATTGAGACTGATTCGGAAACTTGAGGTGTCTAATGTCGAAGCGTCTAAAGGTGTACTTAGCGGGTCCCATGACCGGCTGCAATTCTGACCAACAGGTAAAATGGCGAAAAGAAGTTAAACACGCACTCCAAAAGGCTGGATTCGCAACACTTGATCCAACGGCGGATACCGCTCGAAAAGGAGTGTTAGCCGTCGCAGTGGACATAGAAGAAGCAGACATCGTTATAGCAAATATGTGGAAGGAATCCATTGGCACCGTTGTCGGAATAGTCAAGGCTCAAAAACTTGGTATCCCTGTAGTTTTGATCGATCGCAATTGCTTAAATAGTCCAGTACTTAAAGAACTTGTTGACTATGTTGTTAGAGATGAAATAGCGGCGGTCAACTATGTGGCAAACGAATTAAGTAAAACATTCCAACAAACAATCATTGTTCAGAAGAAACAACGTTCTGGTGGCACCAAAGAAGAAGAGTTTAGTCCATCCAAACTACAGAAATCGTTGGAGATATCATGTTCTCGCGTTGGAATTGATGATCCTGTTTTTAGCACCAAACTTTTTCACTGCGTAAAGCGGAATGTACTTAAAAGTGCAACTGCACAAAAAATTCAGAGCGAAATGATTCGATCGATAATTTTCCAGGAACTCATGAGCCTTACTACATCGGAAGTCTCTGGTTTGCATCAATCTGATCAAGAAAGAATTAAACAAAATGCAGCAAAAATGAAGCTGTTATGGGAGGATTACGAATTTAACAAGGAGCTTCGCGACGAGGAGAGTGCTCAGGAAAAGATGTATCTCGATGAGATTAACTCGTTAAGTTATGAGAATGCAGAACTTCGCTTGAAGCTTCAACTATTATGTTCGAGAAACGGAAACGTCCCAATTGCAGATGAGTCTCTAGGTGTTAACTTAGCGACTTGTCTTCAGTCACTTCTGGAAAATCAGCGGGCACTCTGTATCCGGCATACATCAATGGGTAGCTTTCAAAGCGCCTTTGAGCGACTTGGCTTGTCAACCGGTGATTTTGAGCGCTTCTTTGTTGAGGAAACAAAGGACGGAGCGCAGTCCAATCTCAATAAATACCTAAAAGATTCTCTTGCCAAATACAGCTTTGTTTTATATGCATGGAATGGGCTCCGTCATTGCAGCGATCCTGCTCTTGTGTCGTCACCAAACCTGATTCGAGGATCCGGAGCGAGTCATGTCATCAGCAGATTCCTTGCCAATTGAGCACTCATTTTTCCTTTATCCATCATGGTCTATTGCGCTCGTAGAGTAGGCGCAACCCGTTGAGCGTAAGCATCTCATCGACCTTGGCGATGTACTTCGAGCCTCCCGCGATCAGCTTTGCCAGCCCACCCGTGGCTACCGTTTTCGTCTCCGGCCCCAGCTCGGCGATCATGTGTTCGAGGATTCCGTCCACCAGCCCGATGTAGCCGTAGTACAGGCCGATCTGCATGTGATCGACCGTGTTGGTGCCGATCACCCTCGCCGGCCTGCGGATATCCACCCTGGGCAGCCGCGCGGCCCGCGCGAACAGGGCGTTGGCTGAGATCTCCAACCCCGGCGCGATGGCTCCGCCCAGAAACTCGCCCTGCTTCGAGACCACATCAAAGGTCGTCGCCGTGCCCATGTCCACGACAATCGCCGGGCCTCCGTACTGCGCGAGCGCGGCCACGCAGTTGACGATCCGGTCCGCGCCCACGTCGGTTGGATTATCGACACGCATCGTCAATCCGGTCTTTGTGCCCGGCTCAATGAACATGGGCCTGGTGGCGAGGTACGTCTCCGAGGCGCGCCGCAGCATGTAGTTGAGCGGCGGCACGACCGAGGCAATGGCCACCGCCGTCACTGCATTCAGCTTCAGCCCGCGCAGCGCGAACAGGTTGTTCAGCATGATGCCGAACTCGTCGGCGGTCTCCTCGCGCGGCGTGGTGATGCGCCAGCTTGCAACGGCCTCGGGCGCCGGGTCCGTGCTGCCGAGTTGGTACAGACCAAGCACGGCGTTCGTGTTGCCGATATCAATTGCCAGTAACATCGCCACCTCGTTTCAAAAAGCTACAGCTCACGCACGCCGCCTGAAAGCACTGTCCGTCTTGCGCCATCGTCAGCGTCAACCAGCAGGAAGCCGCGTTCGTCCAGCCCTGCCGTCACGCCAGTAAATCCACCGCACTCATCTACGCTGACACGCTTGCCCTTCACCCAGCTTGAACCGGCGGCGAACCGCTCGAACAGCCGCTGCCCGCTATAGGTCTCATGCCAGTCGCGGACAAGCTGCTCGATCTCCAAGTCTAGTTGCCGCAACAAAGCAACCAGCAGTGCCTCGCGCCGGATATTGTTACCAGTGCTGTTACATTCCAACTTCAGCGAAGTTGCCAGCGAGACAATCTCCGCCGGAAACCCGGTCTGACTGATGTTAATACCTATGCCGATTACAGCGTAGCGCAGCATGGCAGGTCTTTCGGCTTCAGCCGGAGAGACGGCAGTCTCAACCAGGATGCCCCCGCACTTGCGGCTGTGAATGAGGAGATCATTTGGCCAGCGGATATCAGCATCGAGAGCCGTAACCTCGCGGATAGCAGCTTTTGTTGCCAGTCCGGTCGCAAGCGAGATCCATAGCGCAGTGGTAATCGGCAACGCGGGCGTAATCAGCACGCTTGCGTAGAGTCCCTCGCCGACAGAGGAGTGCCATCCATGTCCGCCGCGTCCGCGTCCGGCGGTTTGCTCGTCGGCGACCCACACGCCGACTCGCGCCCCGGCCTGGGCCGCTTCCATCGCCGTCAGGTTCGTCGAACTGACAGAAGCAAAGTGCGCGACGCGCCCCGCGAACTGCGTGTTGACGATTCCTGCTTCAACGGCTTCTCTGTCAAAGATGTTCACGCGCAGGCTCGCAAGAGTTCAGGAGATATCGGCGGTGATGCGCATGTTGAGGTTGGCCGCCGGGGCCGAGTGCGTCAGCGCGCCGATGGAGATATAGTCCACGCCCGCCAGCGCGTAGTCGCGCACGTTCTTGAGGGTGATTCCGCCGGAGGCCTCAATGGGAGCCTCTGGCAACGCCGCGCGAATCTGCTTGACGGCCCTCTTCGCCTGCGCCGGAGTCATGTTGTCGAGCAGAATCGATTCCGCTCCGCCTTGAATGGCCTGTTCGAGCTCCGCCTCGGAGCGCACCTCGACCTGAACCAGGAGCCTGGACCGGCGGCCTTCAATGGCCTTTTCGAGCACCGCCGGAAGCCCACCGCCCAGCGTGATGTGGTTGTTCTTAATCAGGATGCCGTCGCCGAGATCGAACCTGTGATTGGTGCCGCCGCCGCAACTCACGGCATACTTATCGAGCGCGCGCAGGCCGGGAATGGTCTTGCGCGTGTCGAGAATCTTCGCTTTTGTTCCCTTCACCGCGACCACGAACTCGCGGGTCATGGTTGCGACGCCGCACATGCGCTGCATCAGATTCAGAATCACGCGCTCACAGGACAGGATGGCGCAGGCCTTGTGGCGTATGACGGCCAACGGCTGGCCGGTCTTGACCTTCACGCCGTCGAAGATTTCAGGATGGCTCACCACCTCGAAGCGGCCCAGCGGAACCGGACTCATCCTGGCGAAGATGTCCAGAAACACCGGGATCGAGCCCAGTCCGGCGACGACGCAGTTCTGTCGCGCCATGACGGTTCCGGTGGCGCGCATCCTGGGGTCGATGGTGAGCGCCGTGGTGATGTCGCGCGCGGCGTTGTCCTCCACGAGCGCGGCTTCCAGCACGGCCCGTATACGCTTGCTCTTCCAGTCCATAGAATCATCTTAACTTACCCGCCGCCGTATCCTGCCTCAAATATGCGGAGGCGCGCCGGAGCCGCCTCCAACAGGAGGCCCGCCTGCTGATAGGCTAGTTTGCAGTGAGATATCTTGTCCTTGTTGCGTTGTTCTTCTGTCTGTGCGGAGGCGCGCCGCTGTCCGCGCAGGATCGCTCGTCTCTGGAGATTCCGATACGATACGTCGACAGCCACGTCTACCTTGATCTGACCAGCGATCAGGCCGGTGAGCTTCACCTCTTTCTGGATACCGGAACCGACAGGTCTGTCGTCTCCGACGTGGCCGGCCAGAAGCTCGGGGTCGCGCCTCTGCCGCCGCGTTCGATCAGCCGGATTCGCTGCCTGTGGCATCGCTGCATCTCCTTTGAAGGCTATGGTTCCAAGCCTAAAACGATGGAATTCAAGCGAGCTTCCATCCGGCTTCGCAGCGGCGGCAGCGAGGTCTACAACGGAAAGATCAACGTGATGAACATGAAGTTATTCTTTCCGTTTTCGGGCACGAGAATAGACGGCATGTTCGGGTGGGACATCTTCGAGAGGTGGTGCGTACGCCTCGATTACCAGCGCCGGACGATGACGATCACCGATCCGGGCCGATGTCCTTCTCTCGTCGGCGCCAATGCGGTTGCCCTGGATAGCAGATGGTCTCATCGCGGCGCCGTTGTTCTTACGAATATCGACTTCACCAATGGCCGCCGCGCCAAAGCCATGTTGAGACTCGACACGGGAAACAATAACTTCATCTTTCTCCGTCCGAAGTTCAGACAGGTTGCGGGCCTGGATCCGATCTCGCCGAGCAGCAATATACAGATGGGGCGGGGCGTCAACGGAGACTATCAATCCGACGTGGTGCAGCCAAAGCGGATTACCCTGACCGGAGCCGCCGGAAATTCTTCGTTTACAAACAGCAGCATCGTGATCGGACGGCCCGGATCGATCTCCGGCGCGAACGCCTTTTTGCGGCTTGTGCGGCGGCTCGGACTGCAACGCGCCGCCGATGGCGAGATCGGAAACGGACTGCTGGAGAAGATGATCGTCACCTACGATCCGCTTAATCACAAAATCTACTTCGAGCCTCGGAATTGAATCCGAGCGGGTCTGCGGAATTTCCATCCCTGTCGCTATCGTCGAAGATGTCTTCGATCTTCAACTCGAAGACTCTGGCAATGGAGAACGCCAGCGGCAGGCTGGGATCGTACTTGCCGGTCTCAACGGCGTTGACCGTCTGCCGCGACACATGCAAATGCTGGGCCAGCTCCGCCTGCGACCAGATCCGCTCCGCTCTGAGCTCACGCAGCCGGTTCTTCACTTGTACCTCGCATACGACACAAACATCCCGGCAGTCCATAAGGCTGACATTACCGGCCACACCCATATCCCGCTCAGCCGTGGCAACCCGACAGCTTCCATCAAACCGTAAGCCGTCGTCAGCATCAAAGTGCCAATTACGGTATAGACAAAGCTGTCTACATATATCTTCTGCTGCATCTCGTCCATACTGCGGAAATAGTGCAGATTAGCCGACACCATGAGCGGCACCGTCAGTACAGGCAGCACAGCAATCACGTATCTCCATGGCGCGGCAGGATGACCAAATTTTATCCACAACATCGCTGCCACAACCGAGAGCACGTAAACAGCAATCGCTACTGATACTTCACGTATTAGCCTGCGCACTGGCGGTCCCCAATAGCCTTTCCAACAGCTTTCACGTGTACCAACATCTTTCATGTTTCCTCCGTACAACATCCTGATATGTAAAGTATGCTTGATATGGGCTGCGTGTCAAGTATGTTTGTCATATTTATTTTTGTTCTTTGGATGGGAGTACAAAGGCCTGTTCACACAAACCTCTCCCTTTGTCGTCCCCCCTTTCCCTTGTCATTCCGTCGCTTCGCTCCGGAATGACAAGGGTATGAGGTGCATGTCAAGCAGTGTTGACACACACTAAGCTGCCATCAGCTTCAGTTCGGGCGAGACGATCAGTCTTGCCTCGGTGCGCCTTTGCACTTCGTCCGCTTCGAGGCCCTCGGCGATCTCGACCAGCACCAGGCCTTCGGGGGTGACGCGAATCCAGCCCAACTCGGTTACGATGTCGTGAACCACCCTGACGCCGGTGAGCGGCAACGTGCATCGCTTCAGAATGCGCGATTCGCCGTCTTTGGTCTGGTGCTCCATGGCGACGATGACCCGCCGCGCGCCCGCGACCAGGTCCATGGCTCCGCCCATGCCCTTGACCATCCTGCCGGGAATCGTCCAGTTGGCCAGGCTTCCCTGCTCGTCGACCTGCATAGCGCCGAGCACGCTCATATCCATGTGTCCGCCGCGAATCATGGCGAACGACTGGTCGCTCGCGAAGTACGAGCAGCCAGGCATCTCCGATACCACCTGCTTGCCTGCGTTGACGAGGTCGGGGTCGGCCAGCTCGTCGGGCGGAGGCGGACCGACGCCGAGCATCCCGTTCTCTGACTGGAAGATCACATCCATTCCAGCAGGCAGAAACGCCGTAATCATCGTCGGCAGCCCGATGCCGAGATTGACATAGAAACCGTCGTGCAGCTCGCGCGCGATTCGCCGGGCGATAAGTTCTTTCCCGCTTACCCGCAATTCATGCGTTCTCATGCCGCGCCTCCCTTTGTGGCTAGCCATAACCTCTCGGGTGCCCCATCCTTCGTCCGCCAGAGCCGTTACAGGGCATCCCATGTCTTCCTGGCGGACGAAGGGTGGGAAAGTATGAAGCTCAATCAGGCATGCTTCCCGGCCAGCACAGTGGCGAGTTGAACGATATGCATTCCCACCCTTCGCAAAGACGCGAAGGATGGGGCACCCGAACGGTTATGGCCGATTATGCATTTTTAGGTACTCCGCTTCGATCGGTTTACGGTAGCTCTCACCCACGACCACGCGGTCTACATAGATTCCTGGCGTCACGATTTGATCCGGGTCCAGCTCGCCGGGCTCGGCCAGCTCTTCTACCTCGGCGATGGTGATCTTTGCTGCCGTCGCCATGGCCGGATTGAAGTTTCGCGCCGTCTTGCGATAGACGAGGTTTCCCAGCCGGTCGGCCCGCCACGCCTTCACCAGCGCGAAGTCCGCGCTGAGAGCCGTCTCCAGCACGTATGTGCGGTTGCCGAACTGGCGGGTTTCTTTGCCCTCGGCCACAACCGTGCCCACTCCTGCCGGACTGTAGAAGGCCGGAATCCCCGCTCCGGCTGCGCGAATCCGTTCGGCCAGTGTTCCCTGCGGGATTAGGTTGAGTCTCAGTTCGCCGCCGAGCACCTTCTGTTCGAGCAGGCGGTTTTCGCCCACATAGGAGCCGGTGTGCGAGGCGATCAGGCCGGCTTCGAGCATCAGCCCCATGCCGAATCCGTCCACGCCCATGTTGTTGGAGATGGTGTGCAGGCCGGTGACTCCGCGCCGCACCAGCGCTGCGATCAGGTTCTCCGGAATGCCGCACAGCCCGAAGCCGCCCAGCATCACCGTCGATCCGCTTGCGATATCCGCCATGGCGGCGTCCGCCGACTGCATGATCTTGTTCATCTGCGCCCATGACTAAGATGCCGTAGGGCTCAAACGCGGAACCCCACCCATGCCGCGATAAGACCGCATCATGAGTGGGGCACCCAAATTACTCAAACCATCCGGATTTACAACTGCAGCGCTACTTATCTGTGGTGAAGGTAAACGTCGTGGTGCTCTGCCGGGTCTCGCCGGGCCGCAGCATAGTCGACGGGAACGACGGCTGGTTCGGCGAGTTGGGGTAGTGCTGCGTCTCCAGGGCCAGGCCAGCGTTCTTCTCCGGCAGGTAGTAGCCGGTGTAGAACTGCATGCCGGGTTCGGTGGTCGTCACCGTCAGCACGCGCCCGGTGCGGGGATCGCGGACGATGGCCGCCACCTTCTCCTCGCCGTTCTTTCCGCGCAGAACATAGTTATGGACGTATGCTCCCACCTTGTCCTCGCCGTTCTCTCCGTGCAGAACGTAGTTATGGTCGTAGCCGCTGCCGAGCTTCAACTGATCGAAGTCGTCGCCGATGCGCTTGCCGACCGCCGTCGCCTGGCGAAAGTCCATCGGAGTGCCTTCGACCGGAGCCTGCTCTCCGGTGGGGATCAGCCCCTCGCCTATGGGCGTGTACTTGTCGGCCAGGATCGTCACCTCTTCGTCGAGGATGGTTCCCGAGCCCGCGCCGCCAAGATTGAAGTAGGCATGGTTGGTCAGGTTGACCACCGTCGGCTTGTCCGTGGTTGAGGTGTAGTCGATGCGCAGAGCACTGCCGCTGAGCGTGTAGCGCACCTGCACTGTCAGCGTGCCCGGATAGCCCTGATCGCCGTCCTTGCTGACCAGCGACATCTCAACGCCGCCCGGAACCTCGCGCGCCGTCCACACCAGGTGGCTGAAGCCAATGATGCCGCCATGCAGCGAGTTCTCGCCGTCATTCTTTGGGAGCTGGAAGGTCTCGCCGTCGATGGAAAACTGTGCCTTTGCGATGCGGTTGGCGTAGCGTCCGGCAATGGCGCCGAGGTAGCAGGTCTCCTCCAGGTATTCAGCCAGCGAGCTGCATCCCAGCACCACGTTGTCCACTTTGCCGTTGCGGTCAGCCGTCCGGATGGAGACGATCCTCGCACCGTAGGTCGTAATGCGAGCCTCGACGGCATCGCTCTTCAGGGTGTAGATTTCAACCGGCGTGCCGTCGGGCATCTTGCCGTAGGGCGCTTTACTTACCGAACAATTTGCTGCTGCTTCTGTTGTCATGGATAGCAGGATAACCCTATTGCCGCCTCAGCGTCATCCCTTTCTTTCCTCTGCGCAGTTCTGACTGGACAGAATTTCACTTACGCAGAATTTTCCCGGATCGCCGCCGCCGTCACGCTACCATAACAGCATCACTTCGATTCACGCGAGGGAGCCAATGAATCTCCGCAGCAGAACACTGGGTCTATTGTTGCTGGCCTGTGCCTTTCTCCCGATGGCCTCGGCCTCAGCCGCTCTCAACAGCCACTGGGTCGGCACCTGGGCTGCTGCTCCGGTCGGCGTCAAGAACGCCGACGGAAAGTTTGGAGCTGCCGACACCACCTTTCGCCAGATTGTTCACCTCTCGCTGGGCGGCTCGACCGCGCGCATCATCCTCACGAACGAGCTGGGCCTCGATCCGCTGACCATCGGCGCGGCTACGGCGGCGCTCAGCACTGGCGGCAGCAGCATCGATCCGGCCACCGCAGCCGCAATCACCTTCAGCGGACACCCTTCGATCACCCTTCCGCCGGGAGCGCGCGTGATCAGCGACCCCATCAGCCTGAAGCTGCCCGCCTCTGCCGATCTCGCCGTCAGCCTCTTCGTTCCGGCGCAGCCGATGCGCCAGGTCACGCGGCATACCTTCGCCATCCAGACCAGCTACCAGGCCCCGGGCAACGCCGTCGGTGAAAAGACGCTCGCCAACGCCGAGGCCATTGCCTCATGGCTGTTTCTCAGGGGAGTAGACGTGCTCGCCGACGGCAAGGCCGCCGCCATCGCCGCCTTCGGCGACAGTATCACCGACGGGGCCAACAGCACGCAGAACGCCAACGCCCGCTGGCCCGACGAGCTGGCGCGCCGCCTGCAAGCCGGCAAGAAGACGGCTCATCTCGGCGTCATCAACGAAGCCATTGGTGGCAATCGCATCCTGCGCGACGGCTTTTATGACGACTATGGAGCCAACGCGCTGGCGCGGTTCAACCGCGACGTGCTGGCGCAAGCCGGCGTGAGATACGTCATCCTGCTGGAAGGCATTAACGACATCGGCCTGTCCAAATCGGCAACGGACCCGCGCGACAAGGTGACCGCCGACGAGCTGATCGCGGCCATCACTCAGCTTGCCATCTGCGCGCACACCCATGGCATCAGGATTTACGGAGCTACTCTGATTCCGTACGCTGGCGCGGAATATGCTTCGCCGTCAGGCGAGCAGATGCGCCAGGCCATCAATCAATGGATTCGCACCACCAGCGTGCTGGACGGCTTCATCGACTTCGACAAGGCCACCCGCGACCCGGCCCGCCCGGAGGCGCTCTCTCCGGCAAACGATAGCGGCGACCATCTCCACCCCAGCGACGCAGGCTATAAGGCGATGGGCGACGCCATCGACCTCAACCTCTTCACCAGGTAAGA
The DNA here is from genome assembly GCA_009781125.1 of Acidobacteriaceae bacterium. The sequence goes on from WQYS01000029.1 coordinate 11,552, forward strand.
GGCACTCAACTCTACGGCAGCGATCAAAATGCTCTAACATTTAGCCTGGACCGTTCTATGTGGATCAAGATCTGCGCCAACACCACGCTTGAGGACGCTCAGTTAGCGGCGAACCTGGGCGCCGATGCCGTGGGCTTCGTCTTTGCTCCCAGTCCGCGCCGCGTAACTGCGGAGCAGGCAGCCCGCATCACGCCCCATCTGCCCGGCTCCATCGAGCGCGTTGGAGTCTTCCTTGGCCACAGCGAAGATGAGATCGTCCAGACCGTTGAACAAGTGGGGCTGACGGCAGTGCAACTCCATGGAGGTTACGCGGATGCGGCAAGTCTTCCCGAACGGTTGCGGTCTCGCCTGGGCGCGGGCGTGCGGTTGATTCAGGCCATTCACTGGGTGATGGAACCAGGCCGCAACACTGCCGCCGCAGTGAGCGAGCAGCTTCACGGTATCGCAGAGGTGGGCATCATCGATTGCGTGCTGGTGGATTCACGAGTTGGCGCCGTGCCCGGCGGAACCGGAGTCTCCTTCGACTGGGAGGCGGCACGCAAAGTCTTCTCCGCCGATTACGGCAAGCTGAAGCTGATCGTTGCCGGAGGTCTCCGTCCGGAGAACGTAGCCGAGGCAATCCGGACGCTCTCGCCCTGGGGTATCGATGCCGCCAGCGGAGTCGAGGCCGCACCGGGGCGCAAGAGTCCGGAGAAGCTCTCCGCGTTTCTCAGAAACGCGCGGCAGGTGTAGTTCAAGTTTTGGGTGCCCCACTCATGCGCGGCATCATCGCGCATGAGTGGGATCGAACTAATCCATACCTGCGCCGATCCCACTCATGCCACGATAAAAGTCGCCGCGGCGACCATGAATAGGCACCCAGATTAGCAACTGAGGCAGCCGTCATCCGATCTCTTCGGACCAGTTCTCCAGATAGGCCTTGAAGTCGGCCATGAACTTGCCAGCGTCGGCTCCATCGACGATACGGTGATCGAAGGCCAGCGAGAAGTGCTCCATCGAGCGGATGGCGATGGAATCATTGCCGTCCTTGTCGGTGATGACCGCAGCCTCTTTGTTCAACCCGCCGATGCCGAGGATGGCGCTCTGCGGCTGATTGATAATCGGCAGCCCGAACAGGTCGCCGAAGACGCCCGAGTTGGTCAGCGTAAACGTGCCTCCCGATACCTCGTCGGGGGAGAGCTTCTTGGCGCGGGCGCGCTCGGCCACGTCGGCGATGGCGCGAGCCGTGCCCAGAAAATTCTTCTCCTCGGCCTGCTTGATGACCGGAACGATCAGTCCCCAGTCCAGCGCCACGGCGATGCCGATGTTGATGTTCCTGTTGTAGCGGATCGAGCTGCCCTCAACCACGGCGTTCACAATCGGATACTTGCACAGCGTGACGATGGCCGCGCGCGTGATAAACGGCATGTAGGTCAGTTTGACGCCGTTGCGCTGCTCGTACTTCGACTTCTCGCGCTCGCGCAGGCGCACGATGCGCGTCATATCGACCTTGATGACGGTGTAGACATGTGGGCTGATGCGCTTGGACTCGACCATGCGCTCGGCGATGATGGAGCGCATCTTGGTCATGGGCACAACCTCGCCGGGCAGCGGCGCGGCCACAGCAGCCGGAGCCGCAGCGGGCGCGGCCTTTGCGCCTCCCAGGTAGCCGAGGATGTCGTCCCGCGTGATGCGGCCTGCTGATCCTGTGCCTCGCACCTTGCTGAGATCGACGTTATTTTCCTTGGCAATCTTGCGAACCAGTGGCGATGTGCGCGCCTGCAAAACAGAGGCAGCGGCCGGAGTTGCCGGAACCGTCGGAGCCGCAGCAGGTGCTGGCGCAGCAGCCGGAGCAGCCACGACCTTCGCAGCCGTGCCAGATGTTCCGCTTGTTCCGCCGATGATCGCAACCACCGAATTGACCGTAACTGTCTGGCCCTCAGAAACTTTGATCTCCGTAAGAACACCGGCGGCAGGCGAGGGAATTTCAGCATCAACCTTGTCAGTCGATATCTCGAAGATCGGCTCGTCGCGCTGAACCGAGTCGCCAACTTTCTTCAGCCACTTGGTCAGCGTGCCTTCGGTGATGGACTCGCCCATCTGCGGCATCAGCACCTCGATGCCCATTCCCGCAGCGAGCCGCGCTTCCGGCTTCGCGTCCGCCGCAGGAGCCGCCTCGGCTTTCGCCGCT
>WQYS01000030.1 GCA_009781125.1 Acidobacteriaceae bacterium
CGATCTGCGCGGGGACTTGTACTACCGCCTGAATGTCTTCAACATTCAGATGCCGCCGCTCCGCGAGCACGCTTCCGATATACCCATGATCGCCCACAAGATGATTGCCGATATGAACGAACGTCACAACTGCGACGTGACCGGCATCAAAGACGTGGTGCTGAAGCGGCTGGAGGCCTACTCGTGGCCGGGCAATGTTCGTGAGCTGCGCAACACCATCGAGCGGGCAACGATCATGGCTCGAAACGGGCGTCTGGGGCTGGAGCATCTTCCGCCGCACTTTGGCGAGTCGGGATTCGCTCCGCAGATGGCGCGTAACGGACGGGTAAACGATTCAGTCAGCTCCGCAAACGAAATCCAGCGCTACCTGGAGGAGAAGAACTCTGTACGAGTCGAAGTCGGCACCACGGTCGATGAGGCCGAGCGGCAGCTCATCCTGAAGACACTGGACGCAACCCATAACAACAAGACCAAAGCCGCAGAGATTCTTGGCATCAGTTCAAAGACGCTTCAGAACAAGCTGAAGGAATACTCTCAAGCGGCGGGCGCTTCGGGGGAGTGAGAGGGCAATCGCATGAACGTGAATATTGGATTTAAGAAACGCTTTTCGGTTGGCAGTGATGCGAGAGCGCCGAAGGCGCGTCCCATACCAGCCTGGGGCGAAGCCCCAGGAAAGGATGTCACTCTATGAGAGAAGGGCTGAAGGCCCGCTCTATAAACCCTGCATAGAGCGGGCTTTCAGCCCTTTAACTTTGTCAGGCATCTTTCCCTGGGGCTTCGCCCCAGGCTGGTATAGATTGCGCCGTTGGTGCAATTGGGACAACGCCGTGAACAAACAGTATGGTTCGGGACACAGATATGACTGCTTCGACGATAGAACCGTTCATGCGACTGCTTCGGGGGAATAACATCCAATGCCCTTGAAGACGAAGCTGGTCCTGACGGCTGCCGCGCTTACCTTTGTGCTGGCGCTGGTGCTGTCGCTGCAGTTCATCGGAGAACTGCTGCGACAGAGAATTCAGGAGACAGCCTCGTTCAACGACGTTCTGGCGCAGGAGGTTCTGCTGATGACGCGCCAGGGCGTCGAGACTGGCCTGCGCGAGAACCCGCCCATCGATAACAGCTCTGCCGCTCTGAACCAGGCCGTCACGGACGCGCTGGTGAACTCGCAGGCGCTCAACGATGTTATGACGGCGATCGTGCGCTACTCGCCGACCGTGCAGGATGTCAGCGTCACCGACGCGCGCGGCAAGGTGCTGGTGAGCACAGACCCGGATGCGGTCGGCCAGTCGCTGGGGTGGCGAAACAGTTTTGACGATCTGCGCTACGGAAGCATCGCCAAGCAGACGCGGATTGTCTTCGGCGCGCCGCAGGTACTGGACACGCGCCAGGCGCTCGACCGCAACGGCGCTCCTTTTCTGACGGTGCATGTGGGGGTGCGGTCCAGCTTCCTGAGCAACAGTTACGCACCGTGGCTGAAGGCGGCGCTGCTGTTTGCGCTGGGAGCCACGCTGGCAGCGGTGATCGTCTCGGCGCTGTTGGCGAACCTGGCGCTGCGTCCGCTGGAGGAGATCAACCGCAGGCTGGAGACGCTTACGGCTGGCGATGCCGACGTCGATGCCGCAACCACGAAGTCTCCCGCCGCGCGCGATACCGTCGTGCGCGTGGCCAGGACAATCGACCGTCTCGGCGAGCAGATGCGCACGCGCGAAGCGGGATATACGGCGCTGCAATCTAACCTGAACCAGATGCTGGATACTTTGCGCGATGGCGTGCTGCTGTTCTCCGCTGGACGCCGGGCGGTGATGGTGTCTGATGCGGTCGCTTACTTTCTGAACCGCCCCAGAGAAGAACTTGTCGACAAGAAGATCGAGCAGATCTTCGATTCCGAATCGACCCTGGGCGCGGCTGTGCTGGACGCCTTCTCCAGCGGCGAGGAGATATTGTCGGAAATCCTCACGCTCGAAGATGGACGCCAGATTCAGTTTTCTCTTGACCGCATCAACGACCGGCTGGGCGGCAGAGGAAATATGGGAACTCTGCTGACGCTGCGCGATCTTGAGTCGGCGATCCAGCTGGAGCAGGAACTGGAGGTCGCGCGCCGTCTGGCCGAGATCGGAAGCCTGACGGCTGGCGTTGGGCATGAGGTCAAGAATCCGATTAATGCGATGGTGGTCCACCTGGAGCTTCTGCGCAGCAAGCTGTCGGCGGGAAACTCGGATGCTTCCAGCGGAGCGCTCCGGCACGTTGATATTCTTACCGGAGAGATGCAGCGCCTTGACAGGGTTGTGCAGGCGCTTGCAGACTTCTCTCGTCCCATGGAGCTGAAGCTGCGCGAGCACGACCTCAGAAAGGTAATCCACGCCGTCATCGAGCTGACGGCAGCCGAGATGCACGAGTACGGCGTCAGGGTCGCGGTCGATCTTCCGCCAGATGCGGTCCTGGTTCGTGTAGACTCGGAGTTAATTCGCCAGGCACTGTTGAACCTGCTGCTCAACGCGCGGCAGGCCATGCCGGAGGGCGGCAACATACGGGTCACGCTGCGGCGGGAGCAGCCGTTTGCAGTGCTGGAGATCAGCGACGAAGGCGTCGGCATTCCCGCCGAGGTGCTGCCGCGCATCTTCGAGCTGTACTTCACGACCAAGCTCAAGGGAAGCGGAATCGGCCTGGCCATGACATACCGCATCTTGCAGTTGCATGGAGGCGCGTTAGAGGTGCGGTCGAACACGAACCTCAAGGCCGCTGATCATGGAACAGCATTTACGCTGCGGCTGCCGGTCGCTGTGGTCGCAATAGAGACTCGCAAAGTAGTTGCGCCAGCGGTCAAAGAGATGGGAGAGCGAGCTTGATTCAGCGCCGCAAACATTTGCGGAGAATGACTGGACCGCTGCTGTGGACGGCCCTTGTCTGCCTGCTGCTCGGTGGTTGCAGGCATAAGGTAGTCACGCATCTCCAGCCCCGAATCCTTACGCCGGTGGCTTTGGAGGATATCCCGGAGCAGGAGCTGCCGCTGATTGCGCCGGAGGACATGGGAAAGGCAAGATTTCCGGTAGCATCTGCAATCGTGCATCCTCGCCACGAACGCAGAAGGCCTGCGGTGAAGGCCACGGTCACTCCGCCAGCGGTCACCTCTGAGACGGCAGACCCGCGAGCAGAGTCCTCGGGAGCCTCGTTGATCGGAGCACTTTCAACGGCTAGCAGTACCGATCCGCGCGCGCAGCAGGAGGCCACCCAGTTGATCGCCTCGATAGACAGACGAATCGGTGCGCTCCCCTCGCGAAAGCTCGATGAGCAGAAGGCGCAGATCAGCAAGGTCAGAAACTTCCAGAAGCAGGCCCAGCAGGCGCTGAACTCCGGCGACATGGACGGGGCCAGGACGCTCGCAACCAAAGCCAAGCTGCTGCTGGATGATATCGAAAAATAATGCTTCCCCTGTATCTTTGGAGTCTAAACTTATCAAATTTGATATGATGTCTTTGAGTGCAGAGATGTTGAATTTGCTCGCAAGATGAGACCCTGGCCAATTGAGTTTTACAAAGACGAAAAGGGCGCGGAACCAGTTAAGAGCTGGATGGATGGGTTGTCGGAGGAAATACAAGCCAGGGTAACTGCTCGAATCGGTTTGCTGGCTGAGCATGGGCCAACTCTGGATTATCCGTACACGTCGCAAATCGAGGGGCGGCTGCGCGAAGCGCGGTTACGGTTTGGCAAAACACGTTATCGGGTGTTGTACTTTTTTGATGATGACCGGGCCGTCGTCCTGCTTCACGCTTTTACGAAAGATACCGATGCTGTCGAGGAATCTGACAAGAAGATTGGCCGCGCACGTTTAAAGGCACATACCGATAGAAAAGCGCAGAGAAAGAAGGTGGGTTGAGTTATGAAAGGTTCTTTTGACATCTATCTTGAAGAAAAGTTGAAGAATCCTAAGTTTCGAGAGATTTACGAGCAGGAACGCAGGTTTCTGAACATTGGGATTGCTCTGGCCAATCAGCGAAAGAAGAAAGGGCTGACGCAGGAGGCGCTCGCTAAAAAGATCGGGAGCAGCGCCCCGCAGGTCAGTCGAACGGAACGGCGTCCGGAGCGCGCCAACGTTCAAACGCTTGTGCGTTATGCGGAGGCGGTGGGCATGGAACTCGATCTGCGGCTGGTCGCCAGGCGATAGACTGGCTGGTTCTTTTTCAACGCCGTAATCTAAAATTTAAAAAGCTGGAAATTCAAAAGAAAAACAGCCTGCGCCGTGCTCTGTGCCCGGTCGCGGCGGGACGCGAGCATACGTGGAACTCTTCAATACTCTTGGCGGAAAGATCGAGCCTCTGGCTCCTGGCGATACTCCGGAGCTGCGCATGTACTGCTGCGGCCCGACCGTCTACGACTACGGCCACATCGGCAACTTCCGCACCTTTCTGCATGTCGATGTTCTGCGGCGGTTCCTGCGGCAGCAGGGGATGAAGGTTCGCCATGTCATGAACGTCACCGACGTGGACGATAAGATCATCCGCAACGCCGCCGCCACCGGTAAGCCGATCTCCGAGTACACGGCCAAGTTCGAGAAGGCGTTCTTTGAGGACGCCGACGCGCTGGGCATCGAGCGGCCCGAGCTGGTGGCGCACGCGACCAGTTGCATTCCCGAGATGGTCGCCATGGTCGAGGCGCTGGCCGCCAAGGACATTGCCTATCGCACCGACGACGGAAGCTGGTACTTCCGCATCTCGCGTTTTCCGGAGTACGGCAAGCTCTCGCGCAAGGACTTCGACGGCATCGAGGACGGCGCGCGCGTCGACGTGGATGAGTACGACAAGGACGCCGCGCGCGACTTCGCCCTGTGGAAAGGCTGCAAGCCGGGCGAGCATAGCTGGGACACGGCGATCGGCTGCGGGCGTCCGGGCTGGCATATCGAGTGCTCCGCCATGGCGATGAAGTTTCTGGGCGACTCCATCGACCTGCACTGCGGCGGCGAAGACCTGATGTTCCCCCACCACGAGAACGAGATCGCGCAGTCGGAGTCGACCACGGGCCGCCCGTTTGCGCGGCACTGGATGCATGTCCGCTTTCTGCTGGTCGATGGCCGCAAGATGTCGAAGTCGGAAGGAAACTTCTACACGCTGCGCGATCTTCTGTTGAAGGGCTATCGCGCTTCGGCGATACGGTTGGCGCTGATTTCAGTGCCATACGGCAACCAGATGAACTTCACCTTCGACAGCCTTCGGGAGTGCACCAGCGCCATCGACCGGCTCCGGACCTTTCACGAGCGCATGAGGAAGGGCGGATTCGCCGAAGGCCGCGACGACGCGCTCGCCGAGGCAACGGCAAAGGCCGAGACGGACTACACGGCGGCGCTCGCCAACGATCTGAATACGGCGGAGGCGCGCGCGGCCATCTTCGATCTGGTGCGCGCGGCCAATACGGCGGCTGATAAAGGCACGCTCAGAAGTGAAAACGCCACAGAGATCCTGCGTGTGCTGGCGTTGTTTGATGGCGTGTTTGCAGTGCTGGAAGACAAGGACGAAGAGATCACCCGAGCCTCGCTCAAGTGGGCCGAGGAGGAGGGACGTCTGGACGAGGCCGCCGCGGGGCTGGTGGATTCGCTGTCGCTCTCGGACGCTGACATTGAGGCTCTGGTCGCCGAGCGCACCGAAGCCAAGCGAGCCCGCAACTTCGCTCGCGCCGATTCGATTCGCCAGCAGCTGCTGGACAGGGGAGTTCTGATCGAGGACTCCAAGGACGGCGTTCGCTGGCGGAGAAAGTGAGCGGGTTCAATGTCAGAACGATTATGGGTGCCCCATTCATGCCGCGGTTTTATCGCGGCATGGGTGGGGGCTTCTCTCCACAGACATCTCCCCACCCATGCGCGATGATGCCGCGCATGAGTGGGGCACCCAGATTCTGACGGCACACTCTGCGGCCGATGTTACGATAAGGCCATGCTGAAACGATTTGCAGCTCTCTGCCTGCTGCTGATGGCAGCCGCCTGCCTGGGGCAGACCTCCTCGAAGGTGCCGCCGCTGAGCATATTCCGCGATTCGTCACTGGGACTTTCCTTCGGTTATCCGAGCGAGTTCGTCCCGTGGAATCCCGATGCGGCGAAGAACCGCAATCAGAGCGGATGCGTGCGTACGGTCTTTTCAGCAGGGGCAGAGAACAAACTTGGCAGCTCGGCCTTCGTGCTTTCGGTCATCGACGGCACGTGTCCGGGTGTCCTCAAGCAGGCCGAACAGCCCGGCCCCTTCACGCGCCAGCAGCTTCAGCGCCAACTTACGGCCTACGGAGCGCCGACGCTCTACAAGGGTGGAGCCTTCCATTACGACATTAATGGACGTCCTGCAGCCGTGTCGCTGGGGTGGGCGCAGTCCGGCAAGGACGGCTCCAAGGTAACCTATGCCGCCAAGGCCTGTTTTCACCGTAACCCGTCATACAGCGCCGATAAAACGAAACCAGCGGCCAACGCCGTTATCTGCCTGGACTACACAACGCAGAACCGTGATCTGATGATGCGGCTGGTTGCCTTCACGGTGAAGTTTACGGACGAAAATACTTTTCCGGCGATTCCAGGAAACGCTCTCCCCTGAGCGGAGGTAACAGGAAAACCAGTTACCATGCGGATTTCAACCTCGTACTGAGGTGTCCAGAGGTGTCCGATGTTTCAAAAAGGTAATGGCTGGGGCACCCGGGCTGAATCTGCTGAATAAGTGTCTCTACGCATCTCACTCATGAGATGGAGGCTCTATGAAGCAGACCTTCGCCGTAGCCATCGGAGGCGCGGCTGGTCAGGGAGTAGCGACGCCCGGCGATATCTTCGCCAAGGTCTTCAGCCGGCGCGGCTTGCACCTCAACGCCTATAACGCCTATCAGTCGATCATTCGTGGCGGCCACACGTTTCTGACGATCCGGACCGGCGCAGAGCCGGTTACGAACATGGGCGACCGCATCGATCTGCTGATCGCGCTCAATCAGGACACGATAGACCGCCACCTGCATCTACTGTCCTCCGGGGCAGCCTGTCTATACAACGCAGATATGATCCGTCCTGGCGCGGCTGCCGATGGGGTGCAGCTCTGCCCGATTCCGGTCTCTAAACTTACCGGCATCAGCAAAAACAAGGTGGCGCAGAACACGCTTGCTATCGGAGCGGCTCTCAGCATGATGGGCGTCGGCTTTGCCGCGTTCGAAGGCGCTCTGGCCGAGCAGTTCGGCAGGAAAGACAAGGCTGTCGTTGACGAAAACGTGAGCGTCGCGCGCGCCGGATACGACTACGCCGCCGTCAACTTCAAACCCTTCGCATGGCCGCTTCCGATGACCAACAACCGCTATGCCGTACTCAGCGGCAACACGGCTCTGGCCATGGGAGGAGTTGCCGCCGGAGTCAAATTCTATAGCGCCTATCCCATGAGTCCGTCGACGGGAGTTCTGCACTGGATGGCTGCTCATGCGCGCAAGGCGGACATCCTGGTGCGGCAGATGGAGGACGAGATCGCCGTCATCAACATGACGATCGGCGCGGCGCAGGCCGGAGTTCGTGCCATGTGCGCCACCTCGGGCGGCGGCTTTGCGCTGATGAGCGAGGGCCTCGGCCTCGCGGCGCAGGCTGAGATTCCTATTGTTGTGATTGATTGCCAGCGCGGCGGTCCATCCACCGGACTCCCCACCAAGACCGAGCAGGGCGACCTGTGGCAGATGCTCGGAGCCGCCTTCGGAGACTATCCCCGAATCATCGCTGCGCCGCTCGATATCGCCGACTGCTTCAAGCTGATCCCAGAGATATTTAACCTTGCCGACCGCTTCCAATGCCCGGCGATTGTGCTCTGCGACCTGCTGCTGGCCGAAGGCAGGCTCACGGTTCCGCCCGAGGAGCTGGACTTCAAGCCAGTGATAGATCGCGGAGAACTCATCACAGCGAACGGCGAGCCGCACGAAGAATACAAGCGCTATCGCATCACCGGAAGCGGAGTATCGCCGCGAGCCGTTCCTGGAGTTTCTGGCTACACGCACACCGTCTCCAGCGACGAGCACGACGAGGATGGCGTTCTGCTCAGCGACATGTACACGAACACCGCAAAACGCCGCGCCATGATGGAAAAACGTATGCGTAAGATGGAGGGAATAGAGCGCTCGGTTCCGCCGCCGGTTCTTGCCGGGCCTCGCGATGCGGATGTGACGCTCATCGGTTGGGGATCGACGCACGGAGTTATTCAGGAGGCCTGCGAACTTCTCGCCGAGCAGGGAATCAGTGCCAATCAGCTTTCAATCCGCTGGCTGGTTCCGCTGCATGGCGAGGCGATTGTTGAAGCTCTGAAAGACGCTCGCCACGCCATCATCGTAGAGAACAACTATAGCGGCCAGTTTGCCCGTTACCTGCGCAGCGAAACCGGCTTTGCCGCCGACGGACACATCCGCAAGTACGATGGCGAGCCGTTCATGCCGCACCACATCGTGGAGGCCGTCAAAGAGCAGCTTGCCGGAAAGACCAGGCTTTCCGTTCCGGTTCACGAGGTTATGGTTTAGGCCGGAAGCATCTTACTTAGGGCAGGAGCACTCGCGATGGCGGCAGGGACTCTAGTTACGAAACCGATGACAGTGACCGACCTCAAGGGCAAGGTCGAGCCCGACTGGTGTCCCGGCTGCGGTGACTACGGCGTTCTCGCCGCTGTCGAGAAGGCGCTGGTCGAGTTGCAGATTCCCAGGCATGAGGTGGTGACCATCAGCGGCATCGGGTGCTCGTCGAACTTTCCCGGCTTCATCGACACTTACGGAGTGCACACGCTGCATGGCCGCTCGCTTGCCGCGGCCAGCGGCTTGAAGCTGGCCAATCACTCGCTGACGGTGCTGGTTACAGGCGGCGACGGCGACGGCTTCGGCATTGGCGGCAATCACTTCGTGCATACCATACGGCGCAACATCGACTTGACGTACATTGTGATGGACAACCAGATTTACGGCCTGACGACGGGGCAGACCTCGCCTACAAGCCGGCTTGGCATGAAGACAAAAAGTATGCCCTTCGGCAATCTGGAAGCGCCTGTGAATCCCATCTCGCTGGCGCTGGCCGCAGGCGCAACCTTTGTCGCGCGAGGATTCAGCGCGGATCAAAAGCATCTTACGGAGCTAATTAAGCAGGGCATCCAGCACAAGGGATTTTCTTTTATCGATGTCTTCAGCCCTTGCGTCACGTACAACCACGACAACACCTTCCAGTGGTTCCGCCCGCGAGTTCGCAGGCTCGAAGAGGACTCGGGTTACGACCACACGGACTGGATGATGGCCGTGGAGCGGTCGCTGCAGTGGGGAGACGAGATTCCTATCGGGCTGTTCTTCGAGCGCACGGACGTTCCCACGCTGCACGAGTCAGAACCAGTGCTAAAGTCAGGCCCGCTTTCGGCGCAGGAGATTCGTGTTCCAGCCGAGGCCGCAAAATCCTTTGTCGATGAGTTGATGTGATTCGTAGACACTCTTAAAGTGAAGTCGTGGTGAAAAGCACCGAAGGTGCGCTCTATACCAGCCCAGGACGAAGCCCTGGGTAAGAGGCCCCCCAGAGAATAAAGGGCTGAAGGCCCGCTCTATAGGCGTGAACCAGATCTATAGCGCGGGCTTTCAGCCCTTGGTCTGTTGGTTGGCCCCCTACCCAGGGCTTCGCCCTGGGCTGGTATAGGACGCGCTTTCAGCGCTATTTGTTTACACCTTTGACGTCTCGGGCGTGGTTACGGAGCGGGCGATATCGGCCAGCACCTGCGTGAGCAGCGGAGAATCGTTGAGGCTCTCGGTGCGCCACAGCTTCATGCCCAGTTCTTTGGCGACCCTCTGGAAGGCGATGTCGATGTCGTAGAGAACCTCGACATGGTCGCAGAGAAAACCGATGGGTTGAATGACGGCAGCCGTGTGGCCTTCTTCATGCAACGCCTTCAGCGTCTCTTCGACCGTGGGTCCAAGCCACGGGCCTCCTGCGATTCCCTGGCTCTGGAACGCAAAGTACCAGTCTCTATCCGTGAGTCCGACCGGCTCTAGACAGCGTGCGACCATCGCGGCGGTCTGCCGGACCTCGACCGGGTAAGGATCGGGAGCGTCGGCATCACCAGAAGCGGCCTCTTCGTAAGAGACCACCGAGCTGCACGGAACGCTATGCGCCGTAAAGATAATAGGCACGCGGCGGCCTTCCTCAGCGCAGGCCAGCGCCCAGACCGGCCATAGCTGCTCGGCGAAGGCCTGCGCCAGCAGCGGGTGATCGGCCCAGTCGGTGATGAAGTCGACCTTCATGCCCGCCGAGGCCTCCAGCAGCGCCTTGCGGTAGAGTCCCACGCTGACGCGCGAGTTCTGTGGAGCCAGGCAGATGGCCTTGATGTGCGTCACGCCGTCGGCGCGCATTCTGCCCACAACGTCCGCGATCAAGGGGTGCCAGTTGCGCATGGCGACGTAGACCGGGATGCCGTCGATCTCCTGCTCAAGCTGGCGCCTCTGGGCCAGTGTCCACTTGGTCAGCGGAGGCGGCTCGGAGCCACGGTTGTCTCCGAGGCCGATCTGCGCGTAGCGGCTGCGCAGCTCGTTGATGATGTGATCGGGCATGGGGCGTCCGGTGACCCGGCTCAGATACTCGGCCATGTCGCCCAGCACGTTGGGCGTGCCGTGGGCGAGCAGAAGAATCGCGCTGCGGTTGCTACTCATGCACTCCATACTCCTTGACCCATCGAACGGTCTGAATCACGTTTTCAACCGGTGTTCCCGGCACGATGCCATGTCCAAGATTGAAGATGTGTCCCGGACGGCCAGCCGCCGCGGCGAGTATCTCGCGCACGCGCGCCTGGATAACGTCCTGGGGGGCGAACAGCGTAATGGGGTCCAGATTACCCTGGACTCCACGTCCATCTCCAATGGCCTTCCATCCTACATCGAGCGGGGTACGCCAGTCGAGACCAATTACATCGGCTCCGGTCTCGCGCATGGACGCGAGCAGCGAAGCCGACTCCACGCCGAAGTAGATGACCGGAACTCCCATGGCCTGAATGCGCCGGACCAGCTTCGTGGCCGGGCCGAGGCAGTACTGGCGGTAGTCGGCCACGCTGAGGCTGCCCACCCAGCTATCGAATATCTGAATCACGTCGGCTCCGGCTTCGACCTGCTGCCGGGCGAAGTCCGCAAGCACCTCGACGAGCTTTTCCATCAGCACCGGCCACAGAGCGGAGTTGCTGTACATCAGGCGCTTGGCTTCGATGTAGTGGCGCGAGGAGCCGCCTTCGATCATGTAGCTGGCCAGCGTAAACGGAGCGCCGCAGAAGCCGATGATTCCAAGCTGATCGCCGTCGGCTCGGGGTGCGGCGAAGTGCGCGGCTACCTTCTCAATTGCCTGGGCTACATATGTTAGATCGCCGGTACGGTCCGTTCTCAGCGCCTTCGCCTGCTCCACGGTGCGGATTGGCGTGTGAACCACAGGGCCTTCGCCCGCCACGAACTCGAAGTCCAGCCCCATGGGCGTGAGCGGCAGCAGCAGGTCCGCGAAGATGATGGCGGCATCGACGCCCAGCCGCTCGGCGGCGGTGATGGTGACCTCAGCGGCGATGTCTGGAGTGCGGCAGATCTCCAGCAGCGTGTGATGCTTGCGGACGGCCATGTACTCGGGCATATAGCGCCCGGCCTGACGCAGCAGCCAGATGGGGGTGCGGTCCACAGGCCGGCGCAGACAGGCGCGCACAAAACGGCTGCCTCGCGCGGGGTTGGCTGCGGCGGGCCGGGTGACCGGCATCTCAGTGGCTGAACTCAAAAGAATCTCCCCTCTTGAGCGTATCACCCGGTGCGCGAACGCAGGCAGTCTCAGGAAACAGGTCCTGTTTCAGAGCAATTAGCGGAAGTATAATGTTTCCGGTTGGAGATTATTATGTTCCAGTTGCTAGGCGCATATATGTTTTCGGAGTATCTTCGTGAACACCCCGAGCGCTCCATCGATCCTTACGATGAAGCACGCCCCGGTTCTCCTCATAGCAGATTCAACCCCAACCAGGCCATCATCGGGGCAATCGTATCTCTAGCACTTATATTGATTTTTATTGTTTTCGCATAGCTTATCGATTCCGCGCAGACAGGAGGCCGCTTTGATCCTGATGTTGCAAATTGGCAAAGTGGATAAGCGTTATGTCTTGTGGCATCCGCATTTGTCGAGGCGTTTTTGCTTCTGGGTAGGCCAAGCCTTTAGGCTTGGCTCTCTCGGGGCATGCAAGAAAAGAGCCTTCAGGCTCTGGGGTATGCTCTTTTTCTGCTTGAGAAGAGTGCATGCCCCAGGGGCTAAAGCCCATTTTGTGGCAGAGGCCGAGAATGCCAAGCCTAAAGGCTTGGCCTACCCAGAAGCAAAAACGCCAAATGCGGTTGCCCTGCGCTGCGTTTCTGGATATGTGCTCTCTTTACTGCTGACTTTCGGATGTCTTACAGTTCCGGCCCAGCAGAAAGAGTCACAGCCGCCGAGTACGTCTTCGGCAGATAAAACCAAAGCGGTCACTTCAACCGAAAAGCCCGCGGCTCCGATGACGCCGGAACAGGCGCGTCAGGCGCAGCTTCGCGCCGACACGGAACGGCTCTATAAGCTCACCGAGGAGTTGAAGAAAGAGGTGGCGAAGAGCAACAAGGATACGCTCTCGGTTTCGGTGGTCAAGAAAGCCGAAGAGGTGGAAAAGCTGGCCCGAAGCGTGAAAGAACGAATGCGCGCGGCACAGTAGTTAGCTGTTATACGTCCGGGTGCCCCATCCTTCGCGCTTTTTGCGAAGGGTGGGAAAGAAAGCGGTTCAACTCGCCACTAACTGGACTGGAAACACGGTTGATTGAGCATCATGCATTCCCACCCTTCGTCCGCCCGGAAGATATGGGATACCCTGTGGCTTTCTTGGCGGACGAAGGATGGGGCACCCGGGCGATTGCGGCTGGTGTCTGGTGTTCTCAGAAGTTGAAGTTTATCTCTCCCGTGAGAGCTCGCGGCGTGACGTAGTGCGTGCCGGAGAAGGTCGAGAGAAAGTTATACAGCGCATACTTGTTGGTCAGGTTGACGGCCGTAAAGCGGAGGCCGAACTTACGCTTGTCGCCGTGGAAGAGGTTGTCTTCGCCCATCGACAGATCGAAGAGGTTTCGCGGCTGAACTCGCTGCGGATTGCGGTCGTTATTCTGGGTGCCCGTAGCCACGAGCTTTATCAGGCTGGAGCTGAGCGCAGAGGCCTGGCAAAGGTCGGGTAGCGGATGGCCCGGCGTTGCCTGGACTCCGTTGCAGCTCAGTCCCGCCTGAAACTCCTGGTCTGCTGTGAACGAGCTCAAGTTGACGGCTGGCTGTCCGTTGAGTGAGAGCGGATTTCCACCGGCGTCGAAGGAGAAGGCGGCGCAAGCGCTGTTGGGGTCGGTAACGTTGTAGCACGGAGCAGCCGAGGCCACCTGGCCGCTGTCGTAGCGCCAGTTGATGCCAAACCATGCGGTCTTCCGGAAGGGTAGCGCGTACTGCACGTGCGTCGTCTGGTTGAAACGCTCGTCGTGGTCGATGCGGAAGGGGAAGCTGGTTCCGGGGATTCCCGGCGTGGCTCCGATGCCTCCCACCTGCGGATTGAAGAAGCGCGCCGCCACCGAAGACATCACCACAAACGCGCTGAAGCCGTGCGTCTCGGGCACGTTGGCGCGGATGGCGAAGCCGGGAATCTTGGAGTTGTGCCACTCGATGGGGAAGGTGATCGGCGTGGCTCCGAAGAC
>WQYS01000031.1 GCA_009781125.1 Acidobacteriaceae bacterium
AAGGCCGGCACCTGGATGGAGGTTGCCTATCGCGAGCAGCCCACCTGGCCCTGGCACATGGATGCCAACGAGCTGGGCACGAGAGATTTCCGCTCGACCCGCCGGGATATCTGGCGCGCTTCGCTTCTGGACGCGGCAGGCAGCGGCATCACCGTTCTGTCCAACGGCACGCAGCATACGCGGGCGTTTCTCGACGGCGACCGGGTGGGCCTGCTGGTGGCCTGTTACAGCGGTCCGGCGTTTGACACCCTGTGGCTGCACGGGATGAACGATCTCGCCGGGATCACACCTCTGCCTGTAAAGGCAGGTACGGAGTTCAAAGACACCATTCACCTCTCCATTACCGGCGCTTCGGCGTAAGTGTCCGCGCCCCCATAGGGTTCCCAGGGAATCCATATGGGGGCAGTGTGACTCTCAGACTCTGCCGGTGGCGCGGTCTGCTCTATGTGCCGGAAGACGCACGCCAGCATGGAGCCTTCAGTGCGAGTCAATAGGCGCACGGAAGGCTCAGTGGCGGAATATGTATTTGAGAAAAATTTGGAGATGAATGGTTTGAAGGCTGTCAGTTGAGCGCCCATAGACTCAGAATCTATGGCGGGGACGACGAGGCTCGAACTTGCGACCTCTGCCGTGACAGAGCAGAGAGTAGCAAAATTTGGGTTAGCGTCCCAAATGTTCCTGTCTCAAAACACAGCGTAAACATTGAATAAATACCATTCGTGAAATTTCTAAGACTTTCTACTGCGCTATAATCGTTGCAGAAAAGTAGGAAAAAAGTAGGAAGGAAATCTGAGAACAATGGCACGTCAAGATGACAGTTTCAAGAAACCATCGTTGAGGGTACACCTGAAAGAGCGTAAAGCTCCGCACTGGTACTACGTTGATAAAGGTCTGTCTCTTGGTTACGCCAAAGGCGCTACGGGCGCATCGTGGATTGCACGGCTTTATACACCCAAAGGAAAGCATTGGCAAGTTCTGGGACTTGCCGATGATATACAGTCGGCAGATGGTGAGCACGTTCTGTCGTTCGCTCAAGCGATAAGCAAGGCCTCAAAGCTATTTGAGGATGAGGATGCTCGTGTCTCTGGTAGGAGTCGCAAGCCGTACACCGTGAGCGATGCCTGTGACACTTGGCTAAAAACGCAGACTGGTACGACCGGGAAGACTCATGTTGAAAATCATATTCGCCCTGCACTAGGGCATATCGTCGTTAACAAGCTCAGAAAAAGTACCGTTTACGATTGGCATCAGGAGTTAGGCAAGAAACCGCCGCTGTGGGCAACAAAGGGCGAATCGGGCACTTGGAAGGTCAAAAAGACGTTCGACATCAACGACCCGGAAACACGTCGCCAGAGACAGGACACGGCAAACCGCGTTCTCCGCACTCTGCAAGCCATCCTCAATCTTGCGTACAAGAATGAGCGAGTCAAAAGCAATACAGCATGGAGTACAGTCGAACCATTCAAGAAGACCGATAAAAAGCGTACTGATTTTCTAACGCCAGATGAAGCCAAGAGATTTATTGAGGTCTGTGATGATGATTTTCGCAATCTGGTTATCGGCGCTCTTGCAACAGGCAATAGATACTCTGAACTTGGCGCGATGAAAGTCAGCGCATACGACTCTTACCGTAGTTGTGTTGATGTATTCCAGTCCAAGAGTAAGAAGACGAAAACTGTCTATCTGTCCGATGACGAAATAGCATTCTTCGAGCAATTGACGAATGAACGTAAACCAGATGAATTCATGTTCCTGCGTTCGGATGGCGGTCAGTGGCTCAAAGATCACCAGCGCGAACGAATGAAGGATGCGCGAGTAGCTGCCAAGATCACGAAAGAAATAACGTTTCACAACTTGCGGCATACGTTTGGCAGTCTCTTGGCTATGAGCGGAACCCGGCGCGAATTGTTGCAAAGCCAACTTGGACATTCCAGTCCACGGATGACAGACCGATACACACATTTCGATCAAACATTCGAGCAAGAAACCATACGCAAGAATAAACCGTCATTCTTGGCGAAGCGCGGCAAGGTTGTTGAGATGGTCAAGACAGCATGACCTTCCCATTGCATCAGCGTGTGAGTTTGCAGGGTTCGCCGATACAGGATAGAACCCCGCAATGTTTATACCGTATAAAGGCGCTACCCATAACTATCAGGTTCACCGCTAAATGTATAAACAATACATCGGTATAAGTAATTTTTGAGTGAAGAAAATCAGCGTCTTGTGTCGATGGTGTATGGTTTTCTCATCCTCTCCTGATTCTCGCTTTTCCGGCTTACACCGTTTACATCCTTACACCTTACACCATGACTCTATCTATGTCTTTTATTTATATATTTTTGGGAGTTTCAGTGTAATGTAATTGGTGTAATCCCCGTAGAAATAGGTTATAACCTATTTTCATATTGAGGGTGTAAGGTGTAACGGTGTAATTGATGCAATCTGAGCAGGGTTATAACCTATTTTTCAGATTCGCTCACGATTCGTTTGAGTATGCGCTAATAGCTTTGTTTGTTGTGTGATTTATTGCGCAAAATCAATTATGTCGTCTATTGTCTACTTGCAATAAAATTCTTGTGGATAACTATACAAACTCAATAAGAATAGTATTGATGCACTCCGGGAGCAGGGAGTAAACCTGTATCTAGCCAGCCGATCTTTGTAGCTGGAAAAATCACCCAGGAGAACATGAATTATGACATTTGATAAAGTGTTTGGAGCGTTGAAGCAAGGCGAGAGTGTAAGGCGCAACAAATGGGACAAGGGAAGTTTCATGTTTATTCAGAATGGCATACTCATGTATTCAAGCCGGGGCCGCGAAGCGCATCCGGCATCCGGATTCTATGGACTTGATTGGATCAATATACTGGCGAACGACTGGAACGTCTCCCCTAAAGCCGCGTAGGACACACCGGAAGCATCCAGGCATGGGATGGAGTCACCCGGAACTCATCGGCGCGTTATAGGGCATCCTGGCTCGATTCTCACGACAAAAAATAGGCTACGGGGAGTTTCGGGAACCCGTAGCCTATTCAATTGGCCGAAAGGAGTAATCGGCCATTTACGCGCTGTTGTACAGCGCGTAAACCTACACTGCATACCAAACTGTAGGATTGCTGCCTTCATACCGTACCTGCTTATTCTTCAGTAGCAGTTCCAAGGCATGATTCATAATTTCAACTTTGAGTTTGTTCGCAAATTGTCTCTTGATTTCAGAAGCCTTCATTCCATTGGTCGCATTACGCAACCCGGCAAGGATTCTATCCGCAAGTGTGTTTCCGCTCGATTGTCCAAAGATGTAATCAGCGCTTTCGGCACAATAGCGCCATACTTCCATCGCTGCTTTCAGGTGCGGGATGCCTATCGCATCGCATCCGTTCAATACGGTATAGATCGCTGCTATGCGCCTGACCATTGCAGGGCCGCGACTTTTCGCCTTTGCAGACTTTCCTTCGCCAACTTTCTTGATATGTCGATAGACTCGCGTCCATTCCTTCGCAGCATCATCAGTCCATCCCATAGTGATAAGAGCTTGATTCTCGCCGACCTGCATTCGCAGACTCGCAATGTAGCTTTCGATTCGATATAAGAGTTCAGCAATGCGAAGGGCAAGATTCGATAATTCAATTTCACTCGGTTGGGTAGGATGCGGCAAATCTTTCGACTCTCTCACGCAAGCCCAGAGGAAACGGTTTATCATGCCGTTTGCTAAATCGGTGTTGCCCATCGAATCGAGCAACTCTTCTTTAGTGATATTTCCAATAATTGAAATGTGCGGCTTCGCACAAACGTTTTTATTATTACGTGCTATGAAACTAAGCCGCTTGCCGTCCCATGCGTCTCGAATCGTTGTTGAGAGTGTGTTTCCTTGCCGGTTACTCATACGGAGAACTTGAGCAAACTCGCTTTCGATGGCAAGCAAACGTTTATCTGATACGCCAGAGTCTATAACTTCCGGTTCTTTACCGGGTTTGTGTTCTTCGATTGGATCACGGATGAACTCAACCAAACCCTCACCAGTTGATAGGCCGCCAACAACATGAGGAACGATTCTAGGATCAGCGCGGTTTACCAATCGCTCAATTTCGCTGGTAGCGGTTCCTTTGCGTCCTGAACCCGTGTCACCCACCAGAACGCAAAACAGATTGCAGCAATGAACATCGGCGCTAATCTTCTGTTGAACGTTTCGGCCTAACAGTGTACCGATGCCTACCAGCGCCGCGATCAAGATGCCGCTTGGATCGCCTTCTGTATGGGGTTCGACCAGTCGCACAAACTCGCCTATGATGCCGTGGTATGCATCCGGGCCTATTGGTTCAGGCCAGTTTGCCGAATGTTCTACTGGTAACATCGCCGTCAATGCTTCGGTCACAGATGCGTCTGTTACAGATAGCGGAGCACGTGGTTCCTTCATTCCAGCACTCAAGCCGGATCGCAGCGTCGCCAGTGCCACCGTGTCGCCATCATCTTTCCGGTATTCGTTCTGCCCAGCGGCTTCCCATAGGGCAGTTGCAACCACCGTGCCGTCTATCCATCCGGCTCCTACCATCTCGCCCAGGCGCTTCGCGGCTCCGTTCAACGCATCGTTTCGATGATCGCCTTTTTTCAGGCTTTCCAGCTTTGCCACTTCATCGGACAGCGCCGCTTGAGCATACTGGCGTTCGCGCTCTGTGGCATTCTGAGAAACCGGCGCAACAGTGGGCAGGGTAGGAGTCTCTGGCGTGCCCTTGCGCTTCAGGAAAGCCGCCAGAGCATCCGGCAGAGGCGCTATTGAATCGAGCGAACCCTGAACGATGCGATAGGCGCGTCCATCCGGCAAGGTTGCTCCTGGCGCTATACAGTAGCCACCAGCGCCGCGCACGTCTACGCCAGCCGGGAGCAGCGCGGCAGAGTTACCGAACGCTTCAGCCGTGCGATAGTACACGTGTCTGCCGTCGGATGGCGTTTCAGCGGTGAGTGTTCCCGAAGGATCAACGCCGATAGAAGCGCAAAGCTCTGCGAACGCGGCAACGCCATCCTTCCCATTCTTGCGGTCAAGATCGAATATCACCAGACCGTTTGCACCTGCTGGCAACGCTGGAACGGAATCGGGAAACGCGCTGAATAGTGTCAGGCTTAGGCTTGCGCGTGTCTGCCACGACGTAACACACGGCGTCTTGTCAGAGTTTGCAGGGAAGATGCGGAAGCCTGAACTAACCAGCGCTTCCGCCGCTTTGTGATTCGCTTCCTGAATCGTCATCAGTTCACCATGTTGTCTGGCTGTTGTGTCGCCAAATATGCAGCAATGCTCCGTTGTTGTTCCTCTTGGAAGTTCAAATCCTTGAGCGTTTTTTCCCACTTGCGGGATCGCTTATGCTCCTGTTCCTGCTGCTTGCATGTCATCTTCTGCCATCTGCGTCCACGCTCATCGCTCATATAGGCGGAAAACTCTCGGATACTAACCCCGCCGTTGTACCGAGCCAAACAGAACGCTTCACCGGTACGAAGATCAGTGCTGTCCGATTGGAGAACGGCTTCATTCCAGCACGGGGTTCCACGCCAAAAGGCGAACCGCACATGATGACCCGGCGCAAATTGTTGCACCATTACATAGAGAGTTGGTCGATTCTCGTCTACAGTCACGTCAAACTCCAGTTCATAGGCGCGGCGAATGTAGCTGAAACGTCCAAGGTGAAGCCTGAAGAATTCACAATCTGCCGCGAACACGTCGCTGCGGTGATTCTGCGGGTCGCTGTAGGCAACAGGCAGATTCGTGTTTTGCGTCGGAGCCATCTCTGCAACGATGTCGTCATCAACGGTTCCAGGGACAACAAAGTTTTGCGTGTTGATCGATTTGAAATTGTTCGGTCGCATGAATACCTGCTTTCTGTGGAAGTTCGTTTACTGGAGGTATCTGAAGATCACCCCTCAAAAAGTTTTATAACATTTGTAAAACATTTTCAACTTGTGTTATAAAAATATAGAGGTCACAAGATGACAACAAAAATCAGATATTCGGCACGGCAGGACGAGAAAAGGAAGGTCTGGGCAATATCCATCAGTCCAAAGGTCAAGTACCTTGCGGAGCTTGCTGCTAGAGCATCAGGAAAGACACTCTCCGGTTATATTGGGGATGTGCTTCAGGCCAGTTTTAAGACGCTCAAGATCGAATTAGACGGGCCAGAGGACTATGCCGGCAAGATTGTACGCGGTCGAACGCTTGAGCGGCTCGCCGATGAACTGTACAAGGATACGGAGCACGGTCGCTTTCTTGCCCTTGCCACAATTGCGCCGTGGCTATTGTCTGGCGGTGAAATGAAGCTGGACAATATCCTGCGTCACTCCGCATACTTCGCACCGTGCGGGATTCTGCATTCAGGCCGGATAGAGCAACATTGGACGACACTCGCGGCGATCCGTGACGGTGAAGCTGAAATTGATATTCTGCCCAAGGCTCAACGACCGGCGGCGTCTCTGTCGTTCGGACTCCTGAACGAGCAGGAGCGCGTTGCACTGTACAAATCAGACCCGGCTCGATTCAAGCGTGAGCGCGAGGCATACGAAAAGGCGCTGAAGTCTTTCAAGTCTTCTACTGACAAGGATGGTGAATAATGGAGTTTACACAAGAGAATTTCGATTCGCTTCAAAATCAAAATGCTTCGCTTCAAGCAGAGAATGAAACTCTGCGTCGCACAAACGCCGCGCTGGTGGAACGCAAAAATCACCATAAGCAACGCGCCGTTGACGCTGAGGCCAAACACAAGACAGCATCCGATGCGCTCTATCAATTGCAGATCAGCGCTCCGTTGCGTGGCATGGCTGAACGCTTGAGCACGGTTCCTGAGTTGTGGCTTGAGCAATTCGCCAAGGCCTACCGCGTGGAATCGCATGATGGGAAGCTCGTTATTGTCAATGCTCCGGATGGCAAAGAAAGCGGCTTCGACTTTACTGAAGATGCAATCAAGACAGCACTGCTAGATTCAAAACATCCTATGTCGAAAACGTTCTGCGCTATCACAATTGTGAGTCGCGCCTCTGGTGGAAGCGGTTCGCCTATAGTGCCATCAACTCATAAACCAGCATCTGCGAAGCGACCCAGATCAACCGGCGGCTGGTGATACCGTTTCACAATCAAATACAAAGTTCTGGCCGGGAGTGGGCTGGTTTGCCCAATTTGCTCCCGGCCTTTGCGCACACGCTCGTAAATGCGCAAACTGTTTAGGCTTTCACAAGCAAGAATGCAATCGGGCATTGCTTGCGCTCTGGCGATACTCGTTTCCAGTTGACGGGATTCGAGAGATCAGCCAATACAGGCGATGGTAACGAAACCGATGCACTATTGAAACTCCAGCCATACGGCGCAACGATTGAGTCTCTTCGAGAAACTAAAATCTCTGAGCCAGCGCCGTTTCCGGCTAACGGATACCGATAGGTTTCAAGTGGAACATTGCGCGATGTTGGCCCTTCCACAAATGCAACGCTACCCTGCCCAAACAACACGACAAGATGATTGCCGTTGTTCAATGCGAGTCCATCGTCCTGAAAAACTGCTTTCCCCGCATATGTTGGAAACATCAGATCATTTTCGGAATCACGGATAAACTCTATTTCGTTGTTCTTCACACAGTCGCGGTAAACGGCACTCGACATTCCGATTGCGCCAATGTCTGAACTGCGATCACCCATTGTGAAAGCAGCATCGACTACGGCATTGCGCTGAATTGTGCCGCTGGTGTAGGACGTTCCATTGATTACAACAGGTGAGCCTGACGATGCGGCTGTCAGATCAACAGTCATATCGCCGTCGCTGTTCGCAACGTTACTCAACATGATTCCGTACAACGATGCAATCAAACGCCGGTTGTAGACGTTTTTCCAGTACGCAGCTACACGTTCCGCAACGCGCTGCATTGGATCGCTACCGGCGAGTGTCCCGGCGAGACTTGCAGCTCCCCAGGAGTTGTTGAGGTAAGAAATACGACTCACAAAATCAACAGCCTTGATTGCGTTCGGCGTCGCCTGCACGCTTGGGTCATCCGATGATACGTTCGGATCAACATCAACATTCTCAGGACTGACAACATCAAGCCATGCAGGAATGTTTACGATATTCCCGCCTGTACTCAATTGGTTTTGTAAAACAGGGTTCGACTCGATCACCCCATTGTCTAGCAGGGCAGTTGAGATTTTCGTGTTTTGTGCCATGAACGTTTCAAATTGCTCAGGGACGATAACGTCCTGAAGGCGCGTGACAGCCATATAAGTACACTCCAGTTTTGAATTTGGGGATTGCGGCTGTCTGCGGGGAAGCCTACAGCTTTGCGCGATTGCGCGAGTGTTGCCCCGAAGCGGCTCCAGGCTGGTGTTGCCGAACCGCTCTAGTTGTTACAAGCTACTGCCAGATTCGGGAAGTGTCAAGCGGATTTTGTACTAAGTTATTAAAGTGTGTAGCTGCTTGCGTTCACGTCAGAAAGAATTGTCGCGGCTTTTCCATAGCCTGAAACCGAACGGAGCCAATCTGCCATCGGTACAGATACCCACTCAGCACATTCGTTGATTTCAATCAACGAGATTACGGGCTGACCACTATACCCTGTATACATTACGTTTCTACTGCTCAAAATTGGTTCATGGTGAGCAATACGATTCCGCAAACGTCTAATTGTTTCCAATCGCCAATGAATGATGCCACGGCGCACTCTGGCATTCGGAAAAGCCTTGTGCAAACTCGCACGCCAAAGTCTGTCGTATCTCTTTGCTGTTAGATTCGACCAGAACCCAAACGACAACTCTGCAATTACTTTTCCAATCGGTGCATGAATTCCAGCGGTTTTCCTTGCTTCCCATATCATATCCAGCATTGGTGCGTTGAACGTCAATGCTGGAATAGCTTTTCCTGAAACTGTAAATCCATCTTGGAACCAGTCTTCAACGCCAAGATCACAACTCAAAGTTTGGTGCAGGCTATTGCGCACGGCAACCTCAAGCCCATGAAGAAAACCAAACATCGATTCAGATAAAGCAAGATTTTTCTCGTAAAGGTCTAAAGCTCGCTCTATGTCATTGCCTGCTGCATTCAGATACCGTGTCAAACGTTGCCTTGATATTGTGCGGCCAATATCGGCTAAAAACTTTGGTGAGTGTGGCAACTTGCATTTCCCTCAACTTCGCTGTATATTCATTATGAACGCTGCCGGAACCATCTCTGCGAAAGCAAATGGCCGGGGCATTGAAATCAAAGGGGAAAGGCTCAATGCTTTTCCCCTTTTTCATTTTCCCTTATCTGAGACAAGCATACAATCGCATGATTCACATAAAAAGGGTTATAACTCATTTCTGGAAAGTTGACCCGGATATACAGAGACGGCTCCCGGCGCGATTTTCAGGCCGAATCTGGGGTATGGGGGGGGGCTAGCGCTGGCATCCAGTCGCAACGTCAAGCGCCGGAAGATCAAGCGGCATCCTGCGGCATGATCGAAGCGCCGAGATTGCCGCATCTGGCGATCTTCTCATTTGAGATAGTTGAAGGCGAAGATAGGGCGAAACCGTGCCCTAAAAAGTAGGAAATTTGTAGGAAATGAGGTATTTGAGGGTTGCCATTCTTAGCATCTCCAGATTCTAAATCGTTTAGAATCTGGTTGATAAGTATGGCGGGGACGACGAGGCTCGAACTCGCGACCTCTGCCGTGACAGGGCAGCGCTCTAACCGACTGAGCTACGTCCCCACGCCTGCAACAGAACTTAGTCTATCAGAAATTGATGGCCTTGGCGCTAACCTATCGCAATCCGTTCGGACTCGGTCAACCACAGCGAGCGCTGCCGGGGACGCTGCCGATGCAGAACGCGCGGAACGCCTTCCATCCATCGGCGTCGCAGCGTGTCTTCGGGTGGAATCAGCGCAGCAGCACGGGCATCAAACGCACGCAGAGATTCATGGGAATCGAAGGCGAAGTTGTGGAGTTGCCAGCCCGCCTCCTGCATAGTGGCCTCAAGCAGAGATCGGCTTGATTGAAATCCTGAAGTGGAGCCTTCTCCGAAATCGACAAGAATAGCGCCATGAGAGCGGAAGAAATCGGTGGCTTTGGGTACGCTTGCGTTCTCGTCCGGTGGAAGGAAACTTGTAAAGAGCTGCGGAACCAGACCGCGCTCCAGAATCTCGTCGAGCGAACCAATCACGTCGTTGTGAAGACCGACGACAATTGAGGTGTGTTTGCGGACCTCGTTCTTCATGACTCGCAGAGCCTCATCGAGAGTGGTGACCACGAAGTCGCAGACTCCGGTGCGAATAGCCTGCTGCATGCGAGACGGATCGTCGTCTATCACCAGCGAAACGGCTCCGGCGATGCTCGACGCAAAGGGCAGCGCCGCGTCGAGTCCAAGCGAGAGGACGATGGCTCCACGCCAATCCTCGCGCAGCCGGTGAAGGACGGTGAAGCCGCACAGAATCTGCGATTGAAGGTTACCGGACAGGACTGTCTCTCTTGAGCCGCACACAAAGAGAATCGTATCGCAGAGCGAAGTGCAGCAGTAGCAAAAACTACATTCCCGGATGGCTCGCCTCATCGGCGTGGAGCACCAGATGCTCGTAGACGGAGCGAGGTATATTCGTTTGCCAGTGTCCTGTGGCGCGCGCATAGAGGACGGCTCCGAAAAAGATGCAGACGAGTGCAGTTGCTAGCGTCAGCGGCGTGACCGTGCGGCGAAGCCAGCGTTCTGAACCAGCTCTGCGAGGCGGCAGGGCCAGTTGCAAGGCATTCTGCGCCGGGCACGATGCCACGCAGATCATGCAGGCGTTGCACTCTGCGGAGCGAACCTGCGTGAGGCGGTCGACCGGCAGAAGGGAAGGGCAGTCCCTTGCGCATTTGGCGCAGTCGATACAGGCTTCTTTGTCACGGCGGATTTTAATCGGGCTTAGCAACGAGGCAATCCCCATCAGCGCGCCGTAAGGACAAAGATACCGGCACCAGACATTCTGAATCACCAGCGAGAGCGCCGCCAGCAGCACGACAACAATGGCCGCTGTCGCGCTCATGTGGCGGAAGAAGTTCAGCATCTTCACGTCCACGATCATGCCGTAGGGAGAGCGCATGAAGTCCAGAAGACTCTCGACAGACATCATGCCGATCACAAAAATAAAGAAGCCAAGCAACAGATACTTCAGCCCGCGCAGAGGCACGTCGATCCACCTGGGCAGGCGCAGAGTTCGCTTGAACACTCTGCGGCCCATCCTCCATAGAAACTCTGAAAAGGTTCCGATGGGACACAGCCATGAACAGAAGGCCTTCTTCAGCAGCAGGCTCATCAGTAGAAATGCGAGGAAGAGAAACATCGCCGCTGGATGCAGCGCGGGCACATGCCCGGTGAGGAGGAGGTACTTGGCGTTCATCATGCCGGCGATGGGCAGCCAGCCTTCGGCTCCGGCGGGGCGAGACACGTTCATGCCTGCCGCGCCGCCGCTTTCGATGTTGCGCACCCATAGATAGAACTGCGCGCCGATCCAAAGGTTCAGTGCAGCAAACAGACCCTGCACGGCGTGCCGAATCTGCTGTGAACGATCCAGTCCGGCACGGCGAACGAGTGTCGGCTTCTCTTTGCGCGAAGCTGTTCCGTTGGCAATATGCGAGTCCATCTTTGTGTTTGACTTCTGAATTCATGGTACGGAATCGACGCTCGCGGCGTCAGTAACTCTGGTCACTGACACTATTACCTTGTCATTCCTCGCTACGCTCGGAATGACAAGAAGAGAGGCGTACGCCAGTATTTTGAGGCCTTTGCGCGGTCCGGAAAATGGCCGGAGATGACGATGGCCGAATTAAGCTATACTTCGCGTCAACGTGTTGGGCCTCGCAGTTGCTACATCGAGTGGGCCAGGGGCTAAGGGCCAGCTTTCCGAAAAAAGATGTGCAGAGGAGGTCCACCATGAAGCGCCTTCTTGTGCTGTTTCCTCTGTTTGCCCTGTTCGCTCTCACTGCAGCAGCGGAGCAACTGATTCCAGCCGGTTCGGTCGTGCAGTGCCTGGTGGCCGAGCCTCACCTGTCTTCTAAGACTGTGCATCTCGGCGACCCGGTTCTCTGCCAGGTCAGCTACTCCGAGATGTATGGCCGCTCGGTGTTTCCCTATGGAAGCTACCTGATTGGCCGCTTCGAGGACTACAAGGATCCGGGCCACCTCTTCGGCAAGGGATGGATGGAGCTGAAGTTTGACCGCATGCTCGTCGGCAACGATACGATCATTCCGGTGCAGACTCGCGTCATCGCCACCACATCGAAGAACCGCGTGGATCGAGACGGAAGGATTCACGGACGCGGGCATCCGGTGCGCGACACTATCGAGTGGATGATTCCGGTGTTGTGGCCGATTGACCTGATTAATCTTCCGCGGCGCGGTCCGTATCCTGAGCTGAAGCCCGAGTCGCGCCTGACGGTTCTGGTGCTCGACGACTTTGGCATCCCCACCAGAGACGAGCTGCAGCACCGTCAGCAGGTGATCTCCAGATACAACGATGATCCTGCTCCGCAGCGGCAGCCGCTGCCGGCGCCGACTCAACCAGAAGCGGCTCCGCAGGCTTACCCGCAGAGCGCTCCGGTCATTATCATTCAGACGCCTGCGCCGCCGCCCGGATATATACAACCGCCAGCGGTGGTTTACCGTTATCCGCCGCCGCCACCGCCGCCCATGTACAGCTCTCCGCCGGTGGTCTATGGGGGATATTTCCGGCCATATCCCTACTGACGCAAAGCACATAATTTGGGTGCCCCACTCATGACGGTTTCATCGTCATGGGTGGGGGAGATGTCTGTGAAGAGAAGACCCCACCCATGACACGATAAAACCGCGTCATGAGTGGGGCACCCAATGTTTCCTGGGACTGAGTTTCTTTACTCGCCGTAATAATCCAGGCCGAGATGGGTGATGAGGTCCTCGCCCATGATGTGGCGGAGCGTGTTCTTCATCTTCATGCTCTGGATGAAGACGTCATGTTCCGGATTGAGGCCAGGGTTGGAGTCGGGCGACTTGAAGAAGAAGCTCAACCACTCCTGGATGCCGAGTCCGCTCAGAGACGGCGTGCGCTTCGCCAAGTCCTGGAACAGGAT
>WQYS01000032.1 GCA_009781125.1 Acidobacteriaceae bacterium
CGCATCTGGCCGAGACGGCTCGCTACTGGCACCGCTTCTTCCAGCAGGCGCTCGATGACTTCCAGGCCTTCGACGGCAGCATCGTCTCCGCCTTCCGACATTACAACGACATCGGCATGATCGAGATCATCACCTGCGGAGCCACGCATGGCTACATGCCGCTGCTCGGCACCGACGAGAGCGTGCGCGCGCAGGTGCGCACGGCGGTCAAGACGCACATCCGCCACCTTGGAAAGCATCCGAAGGGCATATGGGCTCCCGAATGCGGCTACCGCCCGGCAGGCATGTGGAGCTATCCGCCGGTCGCCTTCGCCGATGGAGCCGCCACTCCGCCGGCCTTCGACCGCATCGGAGTCGAGCAGGCGCTGTCGGAGTCCAACATCGACTTCTTCTTCGTGGATACGCATCTGGTCGAAGAGGGAGCGCGCACGCCATCGCCCTATCTGCTGATGAACGGCGCGACCGCTCACCAGGAATCCAGCGCTCTGCACCGCTCGCTCTACCAGCCCTACTACGTCGATGGCCCCTACGATAAGCGCTACGCCACGACCATCTTCCCGCGCGATCCGCGCACGGGGATTCAGGTCTGGTCGGGAGAGAACGGATACCCCGGCGATGGCGTCTACCTCGACTTCCACAAGAAGCGCTGGCCCGGCGGGCACCGCTACTGGCGGGTCACCGGCCCCAAGGTGGACATGGGCGACAAGCAGCCCTACGATCCGCAGCGAGCCTCCGATCAGGTGAAGACGCACGCCTCGCACTTCGTGCATCTCGTCTACGAGGCGCTGAACGCCGGATACCGCGACTCGGTGCCGCCGATCCTCTGCGCTCCGTTCGACGCCGAGCTGTTCGGACACTGGTGGTTCGAAGGCGCTCAGTGGCTGGAGGCGATTGCCCGCGTCCTCGACGAGCACCCCGAGACCGGCATTCAGATGACGAACGCCTCGGACTACCTGGAGAAGTATCCGCGCGCCGGATTCATCTCCATGCACGAGGGCTCGTGGGGAGCAGGCGGCGATAATCACGTCTGGATGAATCCCGACACCAGCTGGACCTACACGCACATCTATCCCGCCGAGCTGTTCACGCGCGAGATGGCCACGGCAGGCCGCTGGCGCAACTCCGAGCTGGGCACGCGCATTGCAAAGCAGCTCTGCCGCGAGCTTCTGCTGCTGGAGTCCTCCGACTGGCAGTTCCTGATTACGACCGGAGCCGCGCGTGACTACGCCGAAGTCCGCTTCACCACGCATAAGGACCAGTTCAACGAGATGAAGGCGATCTGGGAGGCGTTCGACGCCAACGGTGAGCTTACCTCCGCGCAGCGGACGCGCCTCGCCGAGCTTGAAGAGCGCGACAGCGTCTTCGTCGACATCGATCCCGGCTTCTGGGCCAAAGGCGCGAAGCAGGAGCGCGAGCCTGCGCCGGTCTCCGTCGCAGCACCCACCGCAGCATAACACGACTCACTAAACAGAAAGGGCGCGGCCCAGACCGCGCCCTTTTTGCATGGAAGTGAAAGCCCGCCTCGCCCATCAGCGCGCGCAGCAGTTACCGCGTCATTGCGGAAGCTGAACCAACTGAGTGTCCGGGAAGTAATGCGCCAGGATGGATCGGAAGTCAGCGCCTGAAGAAGCGAGTCCGGCAGCGCCGAACTGGCACAGGCCAAGGCTGTGGCCGATGCTGTGGCCCTCTACAATCTGATTGCCGGACTCCTGCTTTACCGTAAAGTCGCTGCCGGGCAGAGCGCCCCATCCCCACTGCCGGGCGAAAGCGATGCGGCTTGACTCGTCGGTTCGCCTGGGAGCCGGCGTATCCGCCTTGAGCCGCGTCTGCCATCGAACAGGATGCCGGTGGCACCACGGACACTCGACCGCATAGTACGGATAGCCGCCATGCGCACTCATGCCAACATCGGCAAGGCTGCGCGTGTGACCGCCGCAGCGGCTGGAGTAGAGAGCGGCAATCGTGTGGCCCTGCCACGAGAGAACCATGTTTCTGGTCGAAGTCACGGCCTGCCGGACTTGATCGCTAATGTCGTCAGGCGAGCGCAGAAACTGGCAGTGCGTGGTGTCGCAGAAGTCGAAGTCGTGGTGCCGAGCTCCGGCGCTGAGGAACGAGCGCGAAACTACGGCCTGAGCCTTCAGCGCTTCCAGCGGCGCGGCGCGGGGCATCTCAGAAGCGACGATGGAGGCCACGGCGGTCTCGCGGTCCATCGCCACGACAGGCGTCAAGACTCCTCCATGCGCAATCACTGTGAGCTTGCCTTCATAAACGCGGCGAATCCTGCCGGGCACAGAGATGCGAAAACGCACGGGCGATCCATCGCGCGCTTCCACCGTGCAGCGCTCGGCGGCGAGTCTATTCGCCGCAATGCCGTCCCCTTCTGCACGGATCAGCAGGCGGCGATGGCCTGGTTCGCCATTAAGAATCAGATTTTTCCCGTGAATCGAAACGGAAAGCGCCTGTGTTCCCGCTGTCTCAAGCAGGATTTCCTTCGGCTTGAAGAGCGAGAAGACACCGACGCTGACGGTCGTTTGGGCGCAAACCGCTGGACTGATAAGCAAGAGGAACACGACCACACGCGCAAACTGTCTCATGAATGCGCTCCCGTGCCAATTCCCATACCTATAGCACGGAGCATGGCTCCTGCCTGCGCGGCGGTCTGCGCTCCCGTGGCTCCGTGCATGCGCACCAGCAGCACGACTCGTGGCTGCGCGGCGGGAAACAGAACCACCGTGAATCCGTCCGCAGTGGCGCGCGGATGGTGCGAGCAGGCGGCGGTGCCTGTCTTGGCAAGCGCGGCTCCGGGGCCGAGGGCCAGGTCCACGTCACGCGCCGTGCCGGATTCGGCAGCGCTGTGCATTCCGGCGAGGATGGACGCCTGCTCCGGCGGACCGCTTGCCAGCTTCAGGTACGCGCTGGCAAGCGTGATGGGAGTCTCGCGCCACTGATCGGTTAAGCCGATGAGAGCATCAGCATCTGGCGCGCGGGGCGCTTGCAAACCGAAGCGGGCGAAGGTGGTCTGAGCCAGCCTGCGATTAAGCGCTCCGGCGAGCGACAGAAAATAAGTGTTGCACGAATCGGCGAGCGCCGCCTCCAGGCCGATGCGTCCATGGCCGCGCGGAAGCCAGCACCGGCTGCTGATCCCTGAACACGTAACACGAGGAAACACGTAGCCGTGCTGCTCTCCGTAAGCAACGGCGATGAAGGGCTTGAGCAGCGAGCCGGGAGCAACGGTGCGATCGGCGTCCGGCCAGTTCTCGGCCACGACACGGCCCCAGCGGTCGAGCATCAGCCACGACAGATTGCCTCCGCCAAACCTGCGCATGAGTTCCGTCGAAGCCGCCTGCGAAAACAGATCAGAGTCCTGCGCAGAGGACGCAGACGCAAACAGAGGCGCAACAACGAGCGCGAGGATGACGTGCAGGAGACGGCTCATTCCTGCTTCCACATGTAATGAACGGTCTGGATTACCGATTCGCCCTGGTCCTTCTCTTCCATGCTTTCGCTGACCACGCCGGAGAAGGTCTGGCTGAGGCTGTCTACATTGCCCGAGAAGAATGGCGGTGTGTTGCCGTCAGATGAGTCGCTCTCTTCATCCGAACTCTGCGAGCTCTTCTGGCCTGGTCCCACGCTGTCAAGATGATTCACGATCCTGCGAAAGGTCCGTTGCTCGCCGGGCGAGTGGCGGAAGACCGCGGCGTAGGTCACGCCTGCGGGACTCGTGGTCTGCAGTGTCTTCGACAAGAGCGCCCCGAGCAGAGGTTCATCGGTCGCAAGAAACAGATTGTTGTTGCGAACAGCAAAGTAAATCGGCACCTGGCCGCTGAGCGCGAAGGAACTGCCGCCTGCCGCAGCTCGCTCCGTCCACTCGACGCCGAGCTCGGACGCGGTGAGGCCGGGACGGATGGCAGCGGTGATGGCGCTCTGGATGGCAGCGGCGTTCCACGGCGATGCAGACTGAAGAACAAGCGCCCGTTCAATCGAAGCGAACATACTGTCTTCAGGCGCGCGCGTAGAAAAGACTTCGAGCAGCGCCGTGGGCTGAGCGCTGGCGAGCAGCGCGCTCAACGGCTGGTAGGGATCGGACTGCGCAACGATGACGGGAGCCGCATCGATGCGCGTCTCGAAGTCGTAGCTGC
The DNA here is from genome assembly GCA_009781125.1 of Acidobacteriaceae bacterium. Next base: position 4,140 of record WQYS01000032.1, read on the forward strand.
TGCCGGCGTTCTGCTGCGAGACCGCAGACGGCGCGGACCACGCGGTCTGCGAGCGCTGGGGTCTGAGTTCGAGGATGTTCTCGCGCATCTCGGCAAGGACGCTCGCAGGCGAGGGTGAAGCAGTGGCCGATGCGAACGCGGCGTCATCAGGCGCGATGGCAAGCAAGCCGCTCACATCGCCCGATACCGCAGGCGGCGCGCCCGGCTTGCGCAGCAGGACGCGGTCTTCGCGGTACTCTCTCCCCTCACGGTGCAGGTCGCAAAGAGCCGTGCGGTACTGCTTCATCTCGGTAATGTTCTGCTGCACCCAGTAGCTTCTGAAGTACGGCGAAGGAACCACCTTTTCGAGATTGATCGCCATGCGCAGGTCTCCGGCTGGACTCTTGAACTCCTTGGCCTGCTTGAGAGCATCGGCGTACCAGGCCTCGTCAGCGAGGCTCATGGTCTGCGCGCTCTGCAAGCGGTCGAGAACTCCGGCGACAAGATCGGCGCGAGTGCCGAGAATCAGCCAGCCATCGCGCGCGGCAAACGCAGCGGTGCGGTTGGATTCGGTGTCCTTGCGCACGTAGAACTCAGCCGAGCCCTCCGCGCGCTGCTCGAACTTCTCGCGCGCCTGCCACAGCGGAGTGGCTTCGATCTGCACCTGACCCATGCGCGTAACGTAAACAAACTCAAGATTGCCGATGTCGTAGAGAGCCAGCGCGCTCTCGCGTCCGGCCACGGAGCCGAGAAGACTCTCGTCCGCATCGACGGTGGCTGCGGTCGAGAATTCGTCCTGCGCCTGCGACAGACGCTCGAAGAGGTGCGAGCGGCTGAAGGCGGCGTAGTTGCTGCCATCGAGCCACGTGCTTTTCTCGTTAGAAGAATCCCAGTCATGCAGCAGACTCTGCAAGTCCTTCGCTTCCAGGTAGAGCAACGCGCCATCGGGCAACAGCTTCGCCGGGCTGGGCGCGGAGGATTCGATCTCCACGGCGGCCCAGACGGCAACTCCAAGAACGGCAGCAACAACACCAATCCAGACAAGACGTTTCATGGCTCGACCTCCTCTGCAGGCTGCGTTGATGATATGGCCACAGGCATTCCAGGCAGCAGCTTTCGTCTGACGATGCGGTCCTGATCGAGCGCCTGGCGTATGTTGGGCGCGCGAGCGTCGTTTTGCTGCGCGCGCGCGAGCTCCTCGTCTACCTGTTTCTGCTTATCTTTAAGCGCCTTGCGACCGGCGGGATCATGCACGATCTCGAGTCCCTGCGAGAGCATCCGCGACGCCGCAGCGTAGTCGCGCCTGCGCTCATAAGCAGACGCCGCATGCTCGATGAGCTTTGCTGCCTCGGCAGGTTTCAGCGAGGCGAGAGAAGAAGCATTCTCGTCTTGATCGCCCGAGGCGGCGGGTTCGGTCTCACCGCTGCTCTCATCCGAGTAGGAACTGGAGGACTGTAACGGATCGAGCGCAACCAGCGCGCGCGAGCCGTAGTTTGCCGCAAAGGCCGCCTGCACGTACAGCAATCGAATGCGGCTGTCAGCGGGCGCAGTGGCGAGAGCATCGTGAAGCAGTTGCTCCCTGCTCTTTGCTGACGCGGCACACGCCGCTGCCGCGACGCGCGCTTGAACGTAGAGCGGCTTCGACGCAGCGTCCTCCATGGGACATGAGGATTGCGCAAGCAACTGCAATTCGCCGCTCAGCCCAGCGGGCGGGGTTTGGCTCTTCAACGCTACGGCTGCGGCCATGCGATCCTTGTACGCCGCTTTGGGATCGGCGGCGACAGACTTAAGAGACTCAACGGCATCGGTCTGATTCGGATCGGCTGCAAGCATAGCCTTGGCGAGGCGGACCTTGTATCCGGAGTTCCACGGCGAATCGCCGGCCAGAGGCTTGAGGAACTGGATGGCCTCAGCCGGCTTGTTGTAACGCTCCAGCAGATGCGCGGCGGCATCGGTATCCGCATAGAGGTTCTCGCTGATGAGCGTAAGCCGCCGAAGCAGTTGCACGGCAGCGGCGGTATCGTTCTCGTCGAGGTCAATCGCCGCCAGGCCGAGGAAGTTAGCCGCCATCAGATTGCGCTGGCCGAGAGCGCGCTCGTAGACGAAGCGGCGGACCATGCGGCTGCCTTTTTCGCTGAGATACTTTGTCGAGCTGCGCAGATCCTCGCTCGATGGCGAGGCCGAAGACGTCTTCCACGAGTTCAGCATCTGCGGCAGAGTTTCATCGGCCTCCGCCAGGGCAAGCGTGACGTCCAGCCATTGTGCGGAGTTCTGCTGCTCCTGGGAGACCTGCGACAACATGGAGCGCACAGCATCGTATTTCTTCTCGCGCAAGAGAGCCGCGGCATAGTTGTAGCGCATCCGTGACAGATCGAGATCGCCGTCGTCAGAGCCGGAGTTCTGCTGCGCGTTTCGTTGCGCAAGTTCCGCGAGTTCGAGAATGCGTGCGTAAATACGGCTGAGCTGATCTTTCCGTAACCAGTTATCCTGTTTGTCCTCATCCGCCCACCGGTTCGGAAGCGCTGCAACGAGCACCGCGGCAGGGTCTTTGGCGGAGGCGGTTATTGCAAGCAGCCAGTCAACGGACTCGCCATTGGCACGGTAACCGGCGCGCAACAGAGGCTCGACCATATAGTTCCCATTGCGCGCAATGTAGGTGCGAAGCATCTGGTCTACGTCTTGACGGACGGAGTCATATTGTCCGTGGGCGCTGATGTTAGCGAGCATCGACTCGAAGCCGCTCCAGAAGCTCTGCGGAGCCGAGCCTGCGTCCATCTCATCGGCCATGCACTTTACGGCAGCCTTCCATGCGGCAATCGCCTCCGCATGACGGCCCGCATCCCAGTGGATCGTCGCCATCGCATCGTAGACCGCAGGCTGATCTCCCCGGAGGTTGAGCGAGTTCTGATAATCAATCAGAGCCGCGTCCTTGCGATTGTTCTCGTTGTAGTAGCTGGCGAGACGGAGATAGGCGTTCGCTGCGCCTGGGTTGCGTTCGAGCTCCGACACCAGATAGTCGTCGGCGCCGGGATCGTTCCCGTCGCCAAGATACTCGCCGTAGCGCGAGCCGTAGTAGTACCAGACCTTGCCCGCGAGATGCAGGTCGCGGTCCGATGGACCGCTGACGCGCTCGCCGATAGTTGCCTCCGCATCGAGCGCGTTTGAGAATGCGTTCTTAATCTCAGGCCGCTGATCGTGCAGGTAAAGGCCGGTCAAAGCGGTGTAGGAATCCCCCCAAACCGTAGGCCTGTCAGCCGCGCGCGCGCGGATTCCGCTGAGCGCCTGCTCCGCCGTGCCGTAGCGAACAAGGTACTGAGCAGCACTGTCCTTCGAGTTGGCGAGCTGAATCAGCTCCTCCGGACGCTGCGCCAGAAGCAGACGATAGTAGCGCTGCAATTCGTCGCCCTGGAAGTAGCGTTCGCTGGCGGCGACATGTTCTGTCACGCGCAGTTCGCCTTCGGTGTCTCCGGCGGCGCGGTAGGCGTCGGCAGCCTCGCTCCAGACTGCGAACGGCTTGTTCACGAAGGGCGCAAGCCTCTCCAACCGCGCGGCGGCAGAGCTCATCTGCACGCGGCTCTTTTCAAGCTGCAGCCACCCGTAGAAAGACGGCTCGGTGGAATTACTTCGCACCGCGATGTCCCACATCATGTCGGAAGAGAGTTGCGCCAGGCCGGCAGCTTTCGTGGCAGGCAGGTAGACCTTGCTCAGTTCGTCCCGGTCTGCGCCGCTGGATCTCTGCTGGAGCAATGAAGCAAACTCCGCCTTCTCTTCCGGCGTGTAGAACTCCTTTGCAGCCGTCCCCATGACGCTCACTGCCGCTGCGAACCCGTAAGCGGCCTGAGCGCGGCGCTGGTCTTCCCGCTGCTTGCGCCATTCGTCGTCCGTAACCGCGGCAAGGCCGGTCTTAACTACCTGTTGCGCGACTGCTGCAAGAGTTACCCTGGGAGCCTGCTCGCGCGCCGAGGCGAGCGTGTCGAACGCCGCCGCGCTCTGCCGCTGCCGGGCCATGATGCGCGCGTAGGTGGCCGCTCCGCTCTGTTCAGAGACGAGCAGATCGGCTCCCGCCTGTGCGACGCCCTGATCGGCAAAGCGGCGGGCCTCGTCGAGAAGTCCCCAGTTCTCCAGACGCGCAGCGACAGCAAAGGAGTTCGCCGCCTTAGCAGGACGCCCCTCGATCCATGCGGTCTCCAGAGCCTTCACCGCATCGTCGGCGCGGCCCTGGCGAGCGCTGAGTTCGGCCACCTTCTCCATCCACCTGGGATCGCGATAGCTGAGCGTGTAGAGCTTGCGGTAAAGCGCGATAGCGTCATCGAGGCGGCGCACGTGCTCATCGAGCGAAGCCTGCGCAATATAAAGATCCTGCCGCTCGGGACGCAGCTTCAGGGCCTTGCTGTAAGAATCGATGGCAAGCGCGTAGTCCTCCGCCGCAGTGGCCAGACGCGCCAGAACGATGCTCCAGCGCGGGTCACGCGGCGAGTCGCTGACCGTCTTCTGATAGAACCCGAAGAGACGCTCGCGCGCGTTGTGCGTCACGGCGTAGAGCGAGGCCTCCTGCGCGAGATCGGCGTCGTCAGGGAAGGCATTAATTAATTCGATGTATTGATCGACGGCCTCGTTTGCATCTCCTAGCTGCGTGGCCGATAATATCATGCCGCGGCGAAGCTGGCCGATGCGCTGCTGCTTCTCGTCGCGGTTGAGCACGGATTTTTTCACCAGGTCGAGCTGCGACCGGTAAAACGTCTCCAGACCCGAGACATCGTTGGCGCGGGAGAGGTTGTCAGCCATGGCCGCTTCGTAACCTGCATCGAGCGGCTTGTCGCCAAGCAGCGCCGTCAGCAATGTGCGCGACCGCGCATAGTCACCGAGGTCCGTGAGCTTGCGCGCGGCTTCGAGCTGGAACCCGCTCTTGAGCTCTGGATACGCCGCCTGCGCCGAGTCGAGCAGCACGGCGACCGCCTGCTGCCTGCGCTCGTGGTTCCAGTCGTAGTCAACCGTGGAGCGGACGACACCGAGAATCTTCGGGTTCTGATGATAGATGGCGTCGGCCTCTTCGGCGGCGGCGGCGGGGCTCCGCCGCTGAAGCAGATCGACAAGCTGATAGCGCAGTTGCAGGTTGCGCACCGGATCCGTGGTGAGCGTGACCTGGCGGCGCAGAGCAGCCTCTTCCACCTCAGCAAGCGAGTGGTCGCGGGCGGCGCTGGTGATCGCGTCCAACACGTCGAAGGAACCGGTGCGCTCGACGGCATCCTTGAGTTCGCGCGCGAGGTCGTCCTTGCGGTGTTCGGCTTCGAGCACTCCGGCGCGCAGCTCGATGGCGGCGGCGCTGGGCGCGCTCTGCTTCAGCAGATCGGCTGTGCCTGCTTCAACCTGATTGCGCAGCGCCGGACGGCGCGCCAGCGCAAGCAGGCGGTAGCGGCTCTCGCTCGATGCATCGGCAGCAATCGCACTCACCGTGTAGGCGCGGATGGCAGCGCTCATGTCGCCGCGGCTCTCGGCAATCGCGCCCTCCTGATAGCCGAAGAGCGCGGACTGATTGAGGCGGGTGCGGCCCTTCTCCAACTGCGCCTGCGCCGTTGCCATATCGAAGTAATCCCAGAAGACCGTTGCCGCTTGCAGATAGCCGTTGGCGTCGCCGGGATGAACATCGCCCATGCGCACCCAGTACGGAGCCGCCTCGCTGAAGCGCTCGCGGTCGGCGTAGATGTCGCCGATGCGAGCCAGCGTGTCGAGATCGGCGGGCTGCGCTTCGAGCAGGCGCTTCTCGACGGCGATGGCCTTATCGGTGTCTTCGGGCTGGAAGTAGGCGAGCGAGCGATAGAGCGACGAGGCCTGCCCGCCGATCTCCGCGTCTGCGGGATAAGCCGCCGAGAGCGCATCCGCCGCGCCCACGCCATCCTCGAAGTGAGACTGCCAGAGGCAGGCCTCAACGTAGAGCCGCTCCGCCGCAGGATTGCGTGCGGCGAGCGTGGTCCAGTCAGCCTTGTCGATCTCAGGTGCCTGCTGCTTGAGCGTGGCGAGCGTGGCATCAAGTTGTCCGCTTCGGCTCAGCCGCTCGAAGAGCTGGTTGCGCAGACCGGCGCTCTCCCACCAGTGCTCCCACAGCAGCTTCTCCACTTGTTCAGAGTCGTTCTCGTAACGGTACTCGGCGATCAGGCGCTCGACAAAGCGCAGATCGTGCGGGAAGCGCTGGTGCGCGTACAGATTCACCTCGAAGGCAAGCGAACGGCCGGGTGCGGGCGCGTTGTCCAGAAACTGCTCCAGCTCCGTGCCGGAGAATATCCCGGCGACCTTGCGCGTGAGCGCGCTGTAGTCGGCGTTGCGGCGCTGGCGCAGATAGAAGCGGGCGAGCTTCGCGTACCAGCCGGTCTCCTGAAACTGCTGGATGGCATGCTGATAAACCTCTTCCTCATGCGAGTTGAGCTGATTCTGCTGCAAAAAATCCGCGAGCTTCTGATAGATTCCCGGGTCCTGCGGATTGCGGTCGAGCTCGCCGCGCAGAACGCTCAACGCATCGGGCAGCCGATGCAGGGCGACCAGCCGCGAGAGATAGCGGTTGAGAACCTCGTTGTACTGTGCGGAACGGGCGCTCTGCGAGTCGTCAGATGCAGAGGTGCGCGACAACTCACCTTCGACCGGTTTGCTATAAGCATCGCCCGATGTTCCTAGCGGAACGCCATCAGCGCGAGCGGAGAGCTCCTTCAGCAACTGCTGATAGACGGCAAACTCCTTCTCCGGTTCGCGCGTGCGCTCGTAGGCATCAGCCAGTCCGAGGGCCACGGTGACGCGCCCGTCGTACTGCGGAAACTGCGCTAGTATCGCTGTTCCTTCGCGGATGACGGACTGGTTCTCGCCGTAAGTGGCGTATGCCTCCATCAGGCTCGCGTGCAGTTGCGGGCGGGCAGGATCATCCGCAAAGCGCTTATCGATCTCGGCCAGCAGCTCCGACGCGCGCGCACGATGGAAGTAAGGCACGGCGAGCTGGTCTTCGTTGGCGTATTCGTTCGCAGGAGTCTGCGTGTTGAGCCAGAGCGAAAGGATTCCGTTAAGATAGCCAGGGCCTCGATCCATGGTAGCGATGTTCTTGTAGAGAGCGAGGTTCCCTGCACCGACGCGCAGCGGCTGCTCCGGAGCCGTAAGCAGAATGCGGGTGAGCGCAACGACTCCCTTCTGTTCCGAGTCCGCCGCCGAATGGTCGGCGGCAAGCGCGTAGGCGTAACGCGCGGCCTCCGGGAAGTCCTGAACAGCTTCGTAGAGCTTCTCAATCGTGTTGAGTTCGTCGGCGGTCCAGCGAGCGCCGCGCGCTTCCTTCTGCTCGCGGTAGCGCGCGAACACGGCCTTGGCTGAATCCATCTGGCCTTGCTGCTGGTAGAGATAGAAGAGACGCGCTGCGTCTTTCAGGCCGTCCGGATTGGCAGCGAGCTTCGCGCGAAGCGCATCGCTGTAGGCGCGCTGATTGTGGCTGTCGATCACCAGACTGAAGTAGCTTCGGACCAGCTCCGGCGGCCACAGCGGATCGAAGCTCGCCTCGTACACGGCAAGTCCATCTTTGGCCGAGCCGCGCCGGGCGGCAAGGTCCGCCTCGGCCTTCACGGGAAAGATTCTGTCAGCCGGAAAAGCCGCGCGGTATTGAGTGATGACATTGCTGGCAGCGTCCCACTCCTTGCCCGCGAGCAGAAACTGAAACTGGTTTGCATAGACTGGCTGTACCTGCGGATAACGCTTCACCCACGCAGCGTACAGACGGTCCGATTCGCTGCGCGGCAAGGCATACTGATCGACGACTTTAAGAGCGCGCTCGAAGGCCTTCCACGAGCGCTGCTTCTCGACAGCAGTCCATCGTTCGCTCGCATCGGGCGCGGCATCTCCGGTGAACTCCAGTGCCGTGATCTCCGCAGCGGGCTGAAGACGCCGCTCGTAGAAGTCGGCAAGATCGAGATGCGCTCCAACGCGGTCGTCAGCCTGATCGGCCCATGTCTTCCAGTCGCGCTCGGCGGCAGCGAAATCGAGCGCCTGCTCCTCTTCGAGCGCGCGCAACGAATAGAGCGCGGCGCTCTTCTGCGCCTGTTGCAGATTGTTTAGTTCGGGGATGGCCTCCTTCGGCGCGCGGCGGAAAAGTATCTCCCCTCCGGGAAGCTGCATGGCGCGGTACAGCGCCTTTTCGATTCCCGAGCCGCCCTCGACGTTTTCAATCCAGCGCGCGAACCCGTGACCCGGCGCGAACAACAGCGGGAATCCGCGCAGCACTGGGCGAATGGCCGCCAGACTTACACTTGCAACCAGCGCCGTGCTTACGCCGGCCATCAGAACCGCGCTCTTACGGGACCACTTCAATGTGCACCTCCGCCGTGGCCAGATTGTGGGCCACGTCTTCTGCGGTAACTACTACGGTGTAATCGCCTGCGGGCAGACGCTGGGGCAGCGGCAACTGGCCCGTGCTGGCTCCGGCGTCGCGGGTCCAGCGCAGGTTGACAGGAGCCAGTCCATCGATGCGCGCCGTCAGCGTGCGCGTGCTTTGCGAGGCGTCCACTACGAGCGGCACCGCCTCGCCGGACCGGTAGCGCGTGCGTTCCATGCGCACATGCACGGTTGGCGGCCTGGAGGCAATCACAAAGCTCTTCTGCTCGCGATAGATCTGGCCCTGCTTGTCGCGCAGAACCAGACGAACCTGATAGGTGCCGTCGTTCATCTCCGGCGGAGCCAGAAAGCGCGTCTGCCACACGTCTTCGTCCTTCAGATAGCGCAGCGGCTTTTCCAATCCAAACGGAAACAGCGCCACCACAGAGACGATAGCCGGATCAGTATGAACGCGCAGCACCGGATCGCCGGGCCGGATCACGCGCGGCCGCAGCAGCGCTCGCGGAGCCGCAAGAAACGATGTGTAGGGCGTAACAAATTTATACTTGCGCGCCAGGCGGATGATCTCGTTGA